>NZ_JAVRHM010000039.1:0-18033 GCF_031846525.1 Autumnicola patrickiae | reverse complement strand
CAAAAAATACTTTCCACTCTCCACTTTCCTCTCAGCCTGCCGAAGCCCGTCCCCATCTATCCACCTTATACTAATTCACGGGGACAAACTCAGAAGGACATCAACTTACTTTTCCAAAGCCTGTTTTAAATCTTCAATAAGATCTTCTTCGTCTTCAACACCCACGCTTAAACGGATTAGGGAATCTACGATACCAAGCTTCGTCCGTTCTTCCATTGGAATAGAAGCATGCGTCATACTCGCAGGATGTCCGGCAAGCGATTCTACGCCGCCAAGAGATTCTGCAAGGGTGAATACCTTCAGATTTTCGACAAGTTTTACGGCACTTTTCAGTGTATTTTCAGCAGTAGAAAAGGAAATCATTCCGCCGAAACCGCTCATCTGTTTTTTGGCAATATGGTGGTTTGGATGATCCTCAAAACCCGGCCAGTAAACCTTGTCAACTTTTGGATGCGACTTCAGAAATTTTGCCACGGCTTCACCATTTTCACAATGCCGTTGCATTCTTAAATGAAGGGTTTTGATTCCGCGGAGCACAAGAAAACTATCCTGCGGACCACAGATTCCGCCACTCGCCTTCTGAATAAAATAAAGTCTTTCCGCGAGTTCTTTGTCTTTCACCACAAGACCTCCCATTACCACATCACTATGGCCGCCAAGATATTTTGTGGCGCTGTGCATCACAAGATCTGCTCCCAGATCTAATGGTTGTTGCAGGTATGGTGTGGCAAACGTATTATCAACACCCAAAAGCAGCTCGTGCTTTTTGGCAATTTTCGCAACGGCCTCGATATCGATAATATTCATCATTGGGTTAGTTGGAGTTTCCACCCAGATTAGCTTCGTATTTTCATTGATAAACTGTTCGATATTTTCGGCTTTATCCATTCCCACAAAACGGAATTTAATTCCGAAGTTTTCAAAAATCGAGGTGAACAACCGATAGGAACCACCATAAAGATCGTTAGTGGAAATGATTTCATCTCCGGGTTTAAAAAGCTTGAGCACCGCATCTATGGCGGCAAGACCAGATGCAAAGGCAAGACCATATTTACCATTTTCCAGGCTGGCCAAAGACTTTTCCAAAGCAGCCCTGGTGGGATTTCCACTACGGCTATATTCAAAACCTTTATGGCCACCGGGAGTGCTTTGTGCATAAGTACTCGTCTGGTAAATTGGAGGCATTACCGAATTATAAGCCGGATCTGTATTTTCCTGGCCTCCGTGTATTGCTTTTGTATTAAATTTCATCTGACTCTGATTTCTATGCTGTTGTTATTTTTGAACGAAAACAAGCCGCATTTATTAAAAATCCGTTAAGGAATAGCTTCTTCTCCCCCAAATCTACTGCAGATGTTGGGCAATCACAAAATTGCATGTATCTTTATCATTAACTTTAACACCCTTCTTTAAACCGTGAAGAAATTTCTTTTAGTCCTTGTTTTTGCAGTACTTTTCACGGCTTGTGAAGAGGAAAAAGAACCGCTTAAATTCACAAATTATTCCGTAGAAAAATCGTACAATAAATGTAATCCTGAAGAAGGAAACTGCACTTTTATAAGCATGAGTTATCCTGTTGCTGAAGGTGAAAATGAAGCTGCGGAACGAATAAATAAAGAAATCACCAACCATATTATTGAAGTGGTTGACTATCGTGATGATAAAAAAATTGAATCCATTGAAGGGCTGGCGGAAAGATTTATTGAAAATTTTGAGAATACAGCGAACGACTTTCCGGAACAGAATATTCCCTGGGAAGCTTCAGTGTTTGGGGAAATTCCGTTGCGGACGGAGGAACTCATTTCCTTCAGATTTAATTCCCAAATTTTTACCGGTGGTGCCCACGGTTACAGCAGCGTTTCCTTTTTAAATTTTAATCCTCAAACCGGAGCTCAATATTCGCATGACGAATTATTTACTTCAGAATTTAAAGGATACTTTGAAGAGAAATTCCGTGAAGATCAAAATATTCCGCAGGAGGAGCCTATTAACAGCAACGGATTGTTTTTTGAAGATGATAAATTTGTGCTTCCTCAAAATATCGGGTTTACTGAAAATGAAGTGGTTTTACATTATAATGCTTACGAAATTTCGTCTTATGCCGATGGAAATTTCACTTACAGATTCCCTTATTCTGAAGTTGAAGAATTTCTAAAAGTCAGCATAGAAGAAATTCCTGTGGAATAAGAATTCTCCCTAAGTAAACTTTCTCCTGCCATTTAAATGTTTTTAATTTGCAAAAAAAAGCGCCCAGCGTTCAGCAACCTCATTAGGACAAAATGAAAAAGATTTACCACCTCTCTACCTGCGATACCTGTAAACGGATTTTAAAAGAACTGGATCCGCCTTCTTCCTTTATCCTTCAGGACATTAAAACTGAAAAAATTACGACAGAGCAACTGGATGAGATGCAGGAACTTTCTGGAAGTTATGAATCGCTTTTCAGCAAAAGGGCAAGGTTGTACAAAGAAAAAGACCTTAAAAACAAGGTTCTGGACGAGAATCAGTTTAAAAATCTTATCCTGGAGCATTATACTTTCCTAAAACGCCCTGTTGTTATAAATAATGACGAAATATTTATTGGGAATTCAAAGAAAACCGTAGAAGCCGCTAAAGCTTCTATCCATGAGTAGCAGAGCACTGGCGGTGATTGCCGCCATTCTTGCCAGTACAATTTACGGGATAAACCACACCGTTGCCAAGGGGGTAATGCCGTTTTATATAGAACCTTTCGGGTTTATTTTCCTTAGGGTTTTTGGTGCCGCCATACTTTTCTGGGCCATTAGTTTTTTTGTGCCACGGGAGAAAATTGCCAGGTCTGACTGGCCGCGGATTTTCGCCTGCGCCGTTTTTGGAATGGTGGTAAATATGCTCTTTTTCTTTAAAGGATTGAGCTTTTCCACGCCCATAAATAGTTCGGTAATTACCACGCTTTCACCGGTTATGGTAATGATTCTCGCCGCTTTTCTTATTCGGGAGAAAATCACGCTTCTAAAAGTGCTGGGAATTATTGTAGGTCTTGCCGGCGCGCTTGTTTTGGTTCTTTTTGGCACAGCCAGTAAAGAAAATGCACCTAACATTCCGCTGGGAAATATCTTTTTTATCGTAAACGCGTTTTCGTTCGGACTTTATCTCGTAATCGTAAAACCATTGACAGCAAAATACAGTTCGATCACGCTAATGAAGTGGCTTTTCCTGATAGGGGTTATTGTGAATTTCCCGATCACGATTGGCGAATTTACCGATGTAAAATGGACCACTTTACCTTTTGAAGCAGTCTGGAAAATGGCTTTTGTAGTGCTGGGAACCACGTTTATGACTTATTTACTTAACGTGTATGCCTTGAAACAACTCTCTGCCTCCACAATTAGCTCATTTATCTACCTGCAGCCGCTCATAGCCATTATTTATGCCATTACAACCGGCGCCGATACGATGAACTGGACAAAAGCAATCGCTGCAACACTTGTTTTTATTGGGGTTTACATGGTGACGATAAAAAAAACCAGAGTGCGACCTTAGTTTCTAAGCTGAATTTCTTCGGAAGAAAATATGTATATGATGACGCCTCTAAAATGGCAATTATCGTCCTTCTGAAAAAAGATCGTTCAGGAATTCGGGGTAACTGCAGGATTTCAGGTTTTTTAAGTGTGAAGTTTTTAGCTGAAGCGCCCTAAGGGCGAGGTATAAATTTTCTTCGGAATTGTTTTTACCACTGAAGGCTTCCAGTCCCAGCGTAAAGCCGGTAATCTCCAGCGACGGAATTTCAAAACGTGTAAATTCGACGTCAAAACCTTCTTCTATATTTTCTTCTGAAGTGAATTCTACTTTCTTTTCAGCAGTAATTTTATAGGATTTCTTTGCTCGGTTTTTGGTCATTTTCAGCCAATCTATAAGCAAATCTGAATTTACGGAATTCAGGATATTTTCTTCTTCAGAATAGCTCCATTTGCTCCAGTGTTGCAAAATTCCGTACCCCAGCTTTTCATCTTGGGAAATTTTCACTTTTAGTTCGTGCTTCCCATCCCTGATTTTTATTCCGGAATTGGGCGTGTCTGAATTCAGATAATAATCCGTTCTTTCTTCTTCAGGATCTCCCGGCCCAAGCATTTCCAGACTTTCAAAAATATCCCAAAGAACCTGCTTCTCCCGGGAAAACCACCTTATTTCAGAACTTTTGAATTGCATATTTTTATTTCATTATTGATTTCATTAATCTCCCGACTATGTTTATCGGTTGGAGTCTCCCCGAGCGGAGTCGAGGGGTTTTTTTAACCCAGAATTTTCACAAAAAAGCAGGTCTCGACTTCGCTCGACCAGACCACTACCTGAAAACAGAATCTGTCACTTCAGATAGAGGTGACACCGGTATTTTAGCTAATCACGAATATTCAACAATTTCAGCTAACTCGTTTTCCAAAGGTGTGTCTTTTATTCCGGTTTTTTCGCGGAAATATTCTATAAGCTCCTGGTTGTCCAGGTCGTAAATTTCTTTTAATCCGGAAATTATGGTAGAAATATACGCCCTATCCGGTGGATTTATTTCATCTTCAAGATAATGCTCACTGGTAAAGCTAAAAATTGGTTTTTCATCCCTGTGGCCAAGGCAAATCAGTTTCCCATACCTGCCGCCGGGAGAACAAATTACAGATCCTTTCTCTATCAACTCCCCAAATTCAATTGCCAGCTCGCCCTCCATCTTTAATTCCTGTTTTACAAGATCTGTAAACTGATCGCTGCTAATAAGATACTGCCGCCCAAGAGTGACTGCTTCTTTATTATGGCCGGGCTTTAAAAATCCGATGCCACCACCACTCCACGCCGGGGATTCCTTAGCAAAGTATAAATCCCGGTTGATGGTTATAGGATGATTTTCTTTAGGTGCCGCCGTATCTGTACAACCTTTATAATTGGTCAATGCACCGGCCGGAGTACCGCCCTGAATGTAGCACAAAAAACGCTTTTCCTGAATATTTGAACCATAGCAGGCATACCAGACTTCATCGATTTCATACTTCATAGCTAGAAAATTCTATAATTCTGAAGGATCTATATCCTGCGGTTTCTTTCCGAATTTACGGGTGTCTTCTTTAGTCAGGACCTTAAAATCTTCGGTATGTTGGAGTCCGTTTAAATTTTTAAACAACTCTTCAGGAAGTTTGGTTAATTTCCGTTCTTTAAGATCGATCCAGGCTCCCATCATTTCGCAACTGGCGAAATTTCGGCCTTTATGATCATAAAAATTGTGGACGAATTCAAAGTACATTCCGTCTTCAGACAATCCTTTAAGTTGAAGGCTCACTTTTACCGGCATTCCGGCGAAAACCTCTTTAAAATAGTAGATATGTTCATAGAAAACCACCGGCCCGATGTTATTCTTTGCCATCTCCTTCTGACCAAAGCCGTTTTCTATTAAGAAACCCATCCGGGTGTGGCTCATAAAATTAATATAGGCGGTATTTGCCAAATGGCGGTTCGCATCTATATCGCTCCAGCGAATTTCAAATTCTTTCGTATACATTTTTTCAATTTTTTATAAAGCTAAGAAACTTTACTATGCATGCATAATTATCGTGCTAACCGAAGCTATTATTTCACCATTTTTACTAAAAACTTAACATCTGGGCAAAGGTTGACAGCCGTTAAAACTTACTGTTGAATTTGATTTCGGGAAATTCTGCTATTTTAGGCCCATGCCAATCCTGAAAAGTACTTATAAAGCTCCGTTTCTCTTTAGAAGCGCCCATTTTTCCACAATTTACGCGTCTTTACTGCGGAAGGTAAACATTTCGGTGTCTGAAAGGGAGCGGGTAGAAATCAGTGACGGTGATTTTCTCGACCTGGATTGGCGCTATGCCAAAAATGGCAATTATCGGCAATTAATGATCGTAACACATGGTCTTGCAGGTAGTGCCGACAGGCCGTATATGCTGGGAATGGCTAAAGCTTTTTCTGAAAAAGGATTTGATGTTGCGCTTATAAATTTCAGAAGCTGCAGCGGAGAAATTAACCGACTTTTTCGCAGTTACAATGCCGGCGCAACTGAGGATCTTAGGGAAGTAATCGACTTTTGCCTTCAGAAGAAAAAGTACGATAAAATAGTGCTTTCGGGATTTAGTCTTGGCGGAAATTTGCTCCTGAAATATCTGGGGGAAACAGAAAATCTTCCGAAGGAAATAAAAGCGGCAGTTGCGGTCTCTGTACCTTCAGATTTAGGTGCTTCGCTTAGGGAGCTGGACAAACACAAGAATTTTTTATATTCGAGAAGATTTCTGAAAAAGTTGAAAAATCAACTTTATGAGCGACAGAAACTTTTTCCGAAGAAAATTGACAGAAACGATATCGCCGCCTGTAATTCCCTGCTGGCTATTGACGAATTGTACACCAGCAAAGCGCACGGTTACAAAAGCGCGGCAGATTATTACAAGAAATGTAGCAGCCTTCAGTTTTTGTCAAATATCGGCATCCCTACTTTGCTGATAAATGCCAAAAATGATTCCTTTCTTTCCAAGAGTTCTTATCCTGTGGAAATTGCAAAAAACTCTAAGTTTCTTTATCTGGAAGTGCCAAAACATGGCGGCCACGTTGGGTTTTTTCAGAAAGGGGAGCTTTATTATCATGAAGAACGGGCAGTGGATTTTTGCTGCAATTTCTGAGATTTTCTTCTCTTCCCTTTCTTACATATTAAATTTTACACTTATTTTTTCCTTTTCCCTCAACCTCTTCCCTCTCAAATTAAACTTCCCTCGTCTTTGAACTGCTTCAGAATTGATTATCTTTGCGCAACCTTTTAAAAATCAAGCATGATTCAATCAATGACCGGCTTTGGGAAAAGCGTTTCAGAGCTCCCAACAAAAAAAATCACCGTCGAGGTTAAATCCCTTAATAGTAAAAATTTTGATCTTAATGCACGTATTTCCTCTCAATACCGCGAAAAGGAGCTGGAACTGCGAAAAATTATATCAAAATCGCTGGTTCGCGGAAAAATAGACCTTTCGGTTTATGTAGAAAATACGAGCGAAGAAACTTCTTCTATTGTAAACCAGGCGGTGGTGAAAAAGTACATGGAGCAGCTTAGATCACTAGTGAATGGTGACGAAACCGAACTGCTAAAAATGGCGGTAAGAATGCCTGATGCTTTAAAGACCGAAAGGGAAGAAATTGATGAAACTGAGTTTCAAGCTATAGAAGATGCTGTAGAAGAAGCGCTTACCGAGATCAATAATTTTAGATCTGACGAAGGGAAAGCCCTGGAAAAAGATTTGAAATTAAGGGTGTCTAATATTGAGGACCTATTGCAGCAGATCATAAAAATGGATCCTGATAGAATCGACGGCGTAAAAGAGCGACTTAGAAAGGGAGTTGAAGAACTTAAAGAAAATGTAGACGAAAACCGCTTTGAGCAGGAACTGGTTTATTATATAGAGAAATTTGACATTACCGAAGAGAAAGTAAGACTGGAAAACCATCTTAATTATTTTAATGAGACGATAAACAGCGAAGACTCCAATGGTAGGAAACTGGCTTTTATTTCGCAGGAAATGGGCAGGGAAATTAATACCATTGGAAGTAAATCCAATTACGCACCAATGCAGCAGTTAGTAGTGCAGATGAAAGATGAGCTGGAAAAAATAAAAGAACAACTTTTAAACGTACTTTAAATGAGCGAGGGTAATGGTAAACTGATCGTCTTTTCGGCTCCTTCCGGTTCCGGTAAAACCACGATTGTCCAGCACTTATTACGACAGGAAGAACTAAAACTGGATTTTTCAATATCGGCAACATCACGTGAGCCCCGGGGAGATGAAGTTAATGGAAAAGATTATTACTTCTTATCTCTGGAAGATTTCAAAAGGAAAATAAAAGCCGAGGAATTTTTGGAATGGGAAGAGGTTTACCGGGATAATTTTTATGGTACGCTAAAAAGCGAGATTGAAAGGATCTGGAGTGAAGGTAAAAATGTGATTTTTGATATTGATGTTGTAGGCGGACTGGATATAAAGAACATTTATCCTGAAAAAACATTGGCTGTTTTTGTAAAGCCCCCAAGTATAGAAGAACTTAAAATAAGGCTTAAGAAGAGAAAAACCGAAACTCCTGATAAAATAAATATGCGCGTTGCCAAGGCTTCTATCGAGCTTGCCACTGCACCGCAATTCGATTTTATTATAGAGAACAACAACCTGGAAGTGGCACTGGAAGAGGCCTATCAACTGGTAGCAAATTATATTGGGGTAAATGTTGAAAAATGAATAGAAAGGTAGGATTGTTTTTTGGCACTTTTAACCCAATCCATATTGGCCATCTAATCATTGCCAACCATATGGCAGAATTTTCAGATCTTGAAGAAATCTGGTTGGTGGTAACGCCTCATAATCCTCTAAAGAAAAAAAGTAGTCTTCTGGACAATCATCACCGCCTGGAGATGGTTTATCGCGCCTGCGAACCTTTTGAAAAACTCAAACCCAGCAATATTGAATTTGGGCTGGAGCAACCAAATTATACAGTAAAAACACTACTGCATTTGCAGGAAAAATATCCAACGAACGACTTTTGCCTCATTATGGGGGAAGACAATTTGAAAAGCTTCCATAAATGGAAAAATTATGAAGTGATTCTGGAGAATCATCAGCTTTATGTTTATCCGAGGATATCGGGAGATAAAATTCAGAATCAGTTTAAAGATCATCCAAAAATTACCAGAGTGGCTGCTCCAAGAATGGAAATTTCGGCAACTTTTATAAGGCAGGCTATTTCTGAAGGAAAGAACATTGGGCCGTTACTTAGCGACCCGGTATGGGATTATATTAAGCACATGAATTTTTACAAATAGAAAGACTGCTTAAAAATTTATTTGAGTGCTCTATTTTAGCTGATTGAACCTACTTTTTTCATTGTGGAACTACAAGCTTAGAACGTCGACTGCTCTCAATGTAGCACCCTCAAAATTTCTAAACAGTCTCTTTATTAATTTCTTTCTTCAGGCTGTGGTATTCGCAATACCTGACCCGGATAAATTTTATCAGGATCCTTTAGCATTGGTCGATTAGCTTCAAAAATCTCCTTGTATCTATTGGGGTCTCCGTAATGATCCTCTGCTATTTTACTGAGAGTATCTCCTCTTTCTACAGTATGAAAAATAGCTTCCGGCTCTTCATCTTCCACATCCATTCTATCATCTACCTGTGCAATACCGGCAGTGTTTCCCACAACAAGAATAATCTTCTCGCGGGTAGCCTGATCTTCTGCCTCGCCAGAAACAGTAGCCATATCCCCTTCAATAGTAATATCCAGATTATCTATTCCTAAGTTGAGTTCCCGGATATTCTCTTCCAGTCTTGAAGCCGCCTTGGCATTTTCCTGCTGATTTTCTTTAGTCCTTTGTTCGGAAACATTAAGGTTCTTTTCAGATTTAGATTTACCTATACCCAAAATCTTTGATCCAGCTTCTTTTATAAAAGAGAATATGCCCATATACGATTAAATTCTATTGCTGTAAGAAAGTTACGAAAGTGAAATAAGACCCCAAGCTGTTGTCTATTAAAGTTTTGTTAGATTTTAAATAAAAAACCACCCCAATTGAGGTGGTTTTAGAATAACCAAAAACAGAAAAAATATTCTTCTTTTCCTTAAGAAGAACAACCATATAACGTAAAGAACTCCCTGGAGATTATAGGGGTATACGTTAATAATTTGTAAAAAACTGAAGAATCCGCAACAAGGGGGCCAAAAAATGATTTAAAAGAAGTATACTTAAAAAATTGATTATTTTTGAAAGACTTAAACTAATTCTATGGATACATATCCGAAGTTTGCTGTTATTGGCGGCGGAAGTTGGGCTACTGCAATTGTAAAAATGCTATGTGAAAATGTTGACCATGTACATTGGTATATGCGAAGTATTTATGCAGTAGAGCATATTAAAAAGCAGGAGCATAACCCTAACTATCTTAGTTCTGTAGAATTTAATACTGAGCAGTTAAAACTAAGCAATGATATTAATGAAACTGTAAAACATGCAGATTATATCATATTCGCAATTCCTTCAGCTTTCCTAAAGAGGGAACTGGAAAATCTTAAGGTACCTCTTGACGACAAAATCATATTTTCAGCTATTAAAGGAATTGTTCCCGAAACCAGCTTGATTGTAGGGGAGCATTTTGAAGAATACTATAACATCCCATACGAAAATATTGGTGTGATTACAGGACCCTGTCATGCCGAAGAAGTTGCTTTAGAAAGACTTTCTTATTTAACCATTGCCTGTGCCGATGAGAAAAAGGCGCAGCTTATGGCAGATTGCCTGGGCAGCGATTATATCACCTGTAAAATTACCGATGATGTTACCGGAACCGAATATGCCGCCGTTCTAAAAAATATATATGCAATTGCTGCAGGTATTGCCCATGGTTTAGGTTATGGAGATAACTTCCAGAGTGTCCTTATGAGCAACGCCATTAGGGAAATGAAGAAGTTTATTAAAAAGGTGCACAAGATGAAGCGAAACATCAATGATTCTGCTTATCTCGGCGATTTGCTGGTTACAGGATATTCGGTGTTTAGCCGTAACCGCATGTTTGGAAACATGATTGGGAAAGGCTATACCGTTAAGAGCGCACAAATGGAAATGAGCATGATTGCAGAAGGTTATTACGCTACAGAAAGTGCGTACAAAATCAATAAAGCCAAAGGTGCTAAAACTCCTATAATAAATGCAGTTTATGCAATTCTTTATGAAGGTAAGAATCCAAAAAAAGTTTTCAAGAAACTTGCAGAAAAGTTGGATTAAAGAACAAACCATGGTTTTTCGGCAGCTTTTTTACTCCATTCTTTCAAGTAAAAAATTCGAAATCGAAAAATAACTCTTCAATTTTCGAAAACCAGGAACGGATTTTTATTTAAAATTATCGATGAAAAGCATTATATCTTCGACCAAGTTACAAGTTTCATTTTCAATGAATTAAAATGTATAATCTTCAATTTTTTTGTTTTATAATTGCACTGTAAAAGATTTACAACCCTAGATTATTTACTAACTTAACCTAATTAAAAATGACTAAAAAACTACTTGGTCTTAGCTTTATTGTATCCATTTTTTTTATTTCATGTGAGTCGGATGATATTCAAAATTCTTCAACCGACGAATCAAATGATATTTTTCAGAAGGAAAGCGATTCAGAAGTTTTAAGGAGTGCCGTAACTACAGAAGGTGCGGGTGTTCTTGGAATTACAACAATTTCCGGCGCCAGGAATTCTAAAAAGAAGGACGTTTCAGAAATAGGACAGATTGCACTGGAACAAATTGCAACTATAGATCCTCCTGTTCTTGACGGCCAGGCAATGCGTGCCAACCACGTTGAGATAGACGGTGATTATGCTTATGTTGCCTATACCAAAGAAGGCGCTACCTATCTTGGTGGAATTGATATTATCGATATTAGCAATAAATTTGAACCAAAAGTGATAAGCAGGGTTACTACAAACTCTGCAGATGTTAATGCCTTGTTCTATAAAGAGAATAAAATCTATTTTACCGGAGCATATAACGATCAAACAGCAGATCCTGTTCGTGCTTTTTATGGGACTGTAGAAACAGCAGGTGGCCAATTTACTTCTGACTTTACTGCACAAAAATTCAGCCTTGGACAGGCCGGTGTGGATATCCTTCCTTTCGATAGCAGCTTTATTGCAGTTAGCGGAAGCGATGGTGTGATAGCCTCTTACGACTCTCCAGATTCTAACCTGAAAGCTGAAGCATCTTATAGCGACCTTAGGTCTGCTGCATACGCCAACGGCAATCTTGTTGCTTTAAGCGGAGATAATGGTTTATTGGTACTGGACAATCAAAACCTGACGATCAAAAAAGAAATCGCTCTATCTGGTCTTGTAGCCGAATCTAAAAGAACAATGGAATTTATTGGGAATCTTCTCATGATTTCTGAAGGCGCTGCAGGTATAGGCATCTACAATACTGAAACGTGGGATTTAGTAACAAGGTTACCTATAAACACTATTCCTGATGCAGAAATTGCCGAAGGTGAAAAAGTAACCAATGCTGTTTCCAGCTTAGACCAGTTTATCCTTATGGCCAATGGAGGGGCAGGATTCGGAATTGCCCGACTTGATGCTACCAAGGCTTTAGCTGAAGAAGGAATAATTGAAATCGATGGATCTGCAAACTACGTAAAAGCTAAAGGAGATTATATTTTTGTCGCTTCAGGGACAGGCGGACTTCGAATATTAAAAATGAGCAGACCTAACGTAGACAATGGCGCTGGCGAGGAAACTGCTCCGGAATTTGCTGAGTGCTCATCTTACGAAATTTACAATGAAGGTCCTTATTTCAACGTAAATTCCAACGAAGAAAAAGCGTATTCCGGCTCCGCAACTGTATTGTATTTAAATGTAAGCGATAAACTGACTTATTGTGGTTCTTTAAACGTACAAAATACTGCCAACATTAACAGCAATGGAGAATTTAATATGAATGGATCTTTTGCCGTAGGTGCTGTTGGAAAAAACCTGGATTTAAATATAAATGCTAATTCTGTTCTTAGGATACAAGGAAGTGTTACCGTTTATGGAAACTTAAACCTTAACAGTAGATCTACACTGGAATTTGTTGGAAATAATTCTTCAATCCATATCTACGGTGAGGTAAGAAAGGGACAAAATGTTACTATTACCGGAAATTATACCGATACTTCAGATAAATTATAACCAATCAATCGAAGGCTAGGTTGATGAGAAAAGCCCCATCTGAATTTTTTCAGAAGGGGCTTTCTTATTTTTTAAATTTTCATATTATTCTGCTAAGACTCCCTCCTTTGGGATTACAGGAATGAACCTGACTTTATCTTCAGAAATAGTGTTTTTAGGAAAGAAATACTTCTTTTCGAACATCCTGTTATCAGCAAAGAAAGTGACCAGAAATTCATTATTTAATGCTGTTACCTCATCCTGGATATACTCAATTTTGGCAAAGGAATGTGGAGGTAACTTCTCCAGTTTATGCCGCATAATGGAAGTTTCTTTTTTACCTTCAAATCCGCGGGCAACAATCAGGATCATTTCTATAGAAGTTCCGCGGTTATTGATGATGTACGCATTCCATTCGTCGCTTCGGAATTCCTTATTAAACTCCCTCACCACAGCTACGTGAACGTCTTTAACTTCAGGTATTTCTATGTCTTTTTTCAAAATGTATCTTCTACCGTATCTTTAATTTTATTCCAAATAATCCAGAGAATGATGGCTGCTGCAATAAAGAGAATTGCGCCAAAGAGGATCTCGATAATTTCGATAATGATGGTAACATATACGATTACACAAAAAATAACCACTGCCACAAAAACAAATCCTGCCTTTTTCATCTAATAAGAGTTTAAAGCCATTCTACCGGCTTTTAAGGCAGCTAGTAATGACCGGGTTAATTATACTAATTTATAAAGAAGATCGGAATTGTTCCAGAAAACGAACATCATTTTCATAAAACATCCTAATATCCCCAATTTGGTAAAGAAGCATAGCAATGCGCTCTATGCCCATTCCAAAAGCAAATCCGGAATATTCTGTAGGATCAATTCCGCAGTTCTTAAGCACATTTGGATCTACCATTCCGCAGCCCATTATTTCCAGCCATCCGGTTCCTTTGGTGATCCGGTAATCCGTTTCAGTTTCCAGCCCCCAGTAAATATCCACTTCTGCACTTGGTTCAGTAAATGGAAAATAAGAAGGTCGTAAGCGGATTTTTGATTTTCCGAAGAGTTGTTTAGTGAAGTACAACAACGTCTGTTTTAAATCTGCAAAAGAAACATCCTTATCGATATAAAGACCTTCCACCTGGTGAAAAATACAATGGGAGCGCGCCGAAATTGCTTCATTTCTGAAAACCCTTCCCGGCGAAATTGTACGGATTGGCGGCTTGTTATCTTCCATATAGCGCACCTGTACCGAAGAGGTATGGGTACGAAGCAAAATATCGGGATCTGTCTGGATAAAAAACGTGTCCTGCATATCCCTGGCAGGATGATATTCCGGAAGGTTTAGAGCAGTAAAGTTGTGCCAGTCATCTTCAATCTCAGGTCCTTCGGAAACATTGAAGCCAATGTTCGAAAAAATCTCAATAATCTGGTTTTTCACAACAGAAATAGGGTGGCGGGAACCAATTTGTACAGGCTCTGCGGGCCGGGACAAATCCCCATAAACCCCTTTTTCTTCCTCTTTGCTCTCCAGTTCATCTTTTAAAGCTGAAACTTTTTGCTGCGCCCCGGTCTTTAGCTCATTAATAGCCTGGCCAAAATCCTTTTTTTGCTCATTCGGAACATTTTTAAATTCAGCAAAAAACTGATTTAAAATTCCTTTTTTTCCCAGGAATTTAATCCTGAAAGCTTCAATTTCTTCTGCCGTTTGTGCCTGAAAAGCCTCAACTTCAGCAATATATTCCTTTATCTTATCAATCATTCGGGATTCATCTTTTTCAGAAAGGCAAATTTAAAAAAAATTGCGGCTTGAAAGGTTTTTTAAAGACTTTATAAAATCTGAGATGATAAAAAAAAGGTAGACCGATAATTGGCATTTTTGAATGCCATTTTAATGGAGATAGAAAAAGTGGAAAGATTTTTCACTCTTTACTCCTTTTTCTCGTTAACTTTTTAACTCTTTTCCTTCTCTGCAGGTCGATAATTGGCATTTTAGAATATGCTCTTATAGTAGAAAGCAAAAAGTGCACTCTTCACTTTTTTGCAGAGGCTTCCTGAGTTCTGTAGATATATTCCATTAGAAAAAATACCGAAAGCGCTCCAAACGTGTGCCAGAGCCAATGTGTGCCCATTTCGAGCTCATCCATATGCTTATCCATCGCCCTGAAGCTTATCGCGATGCAAAAACTGAGCAGAGCAAATAAAACCTGAAGAAAATGGCGAAAATTAGTTTCAAAAAGATAAAGAATTATTGGCAACAGCAGCCCCAGCGCTGTTCCAACATAGTTCATCGATTCCTGATATCTCCCAAATGGCACATATCGTACTCCGAAAACTAAAACAAGGACGATAATTGCCAAAAAGAGCCTTTGCCATAGTCCGCTGGTTGATTTAAATATGAAAAACACCGAAACCGCGAGGCATAATAGCAAAATTGGCAGCCAGTCCAAAATAAGCCAGATTTCGTGGCTTCTCGTGGCATGGTAGATCGTACCTCCAATAAAGCCAATTATTAACACCGGAATGCTGAAGGCCAGAAATTTCTGTTCCCTATAGTCCGGATAAACTTTACGTCCAAAATAGATAGCAAAAAATAAGAAAAAGAGATTGCTGAAAGTATTAAATGGCTCTACAGGAAACCTACCTTCGATCGTCTCCTGATAAATAGGCCCGCTGTCGTTTGGGAAAGACAGCAATGTCACCAAAACATCCATTTATAGAATATACTCCTTTTCCATGAAATATTGAACAATAGCCTCTTTCATCAACACTGTTTGTTCACCCGCCTTTAAAACGGGCAATTGTCCCAGCATTTTATAGTGCGGCCAGCCATCATCATCAAAATAGTCGAATTCGTAATAGCCGTAAGGCTCAAGCAAACGGCAAATTGCGATATGCATTAAATCGAGCTTATGATCTTTCTTAAACTTACGGTGAGGCTGTCCCAATTCCTGAACTCCAATAATGTAAATTATCGCATCCAGGTCCATTAATTCTCCATCTGCAAACTGGTTGGAAAGCTTTTTCTGAAGAACTTCCCAACGCTCCTTTAATTGTTCATCTCTTGCCATTTTGCAAAGATAAGATTCTTACTTAATGAAATTACTATATTTGGATTATGAATATAATAGATATTGTTTTAGCCCTTATCTTACTCTATGGTGCTGTAAGAGGTTTCTTTAGAGGTATTTTAGCCGAAATTGCTTCTCTTGTAGGGATCGTGCTGGGAATATACGGCGCCATACGATTTTCACACCTCCTGAGCGATGTTCTGGAAAATTATGTAGATTGGGATATGCAGTACGTGAATTTACTGTCCTTTGCAATAACATTTTTTCTTATTTTATTTCTCATATCACTGGCGGGCAAAATTCTTACCAATATTGCTGCTTTTGCTGCTCTTGGCATTGTAAACAAAATACTAGGCGCAGGATTTGGGCTTCTAAAGGTCGCTTTTTTGACCAGCGTTATTATTATGTTCTTTAAATCTACAAATGAAGAAATAGACCTTATAGAAGAGGAAGTTTTGGAATCTTCGGAATTATATGAACCTGTAGAACGCATTGCCCCTTTATTGTTACCTTCGATTCTCCGGGAGGCAAGAGAGCGGAATATAATTGATGATCTGGATGAACTTACCGCGTAATCTGTAATGAAGTGATGTGCGTTTTTTAATAAGGTTAGAACCGGAAAATCATGGTAAAAGATGACTTCCATTTATTAACTTGTTGGCAGCAATACGACCAGAAATGACAGAAGAAGAAAAGAGAAAAGAATTTAAAGCTGAAATGCAGGAATTCATAGAAGAATTTCCAAAAATTGAGATTGAAAAGAGAGAAAGAGAAATAGACCTTGGAGATGGTGAAATTTATCATTCATTACTATACATCGTTAATAAGGTTGAAGGTGTTGGAGATATTGAATTATTTATAAGAGATAAAGAACATCTTAAAAATTTCAAACAAATCATTTCAACAGATTTTCTTTTATTTGATGATTTTCTAGGTATTAATAAAGAAAACAAAATTGAAGTTTATTTAAATCCAATCAATGTACCCTATACAGTATTAAGCATTGAAGATGGAGAAGATAAAACCATTTTTGATGTTAAACTGAATTACTTAAAAAACGAATTAGATATAAAAATTCAAATTAATCCAGAGGGCAGTATTATTCCAATTTTAGCTAAACAAATAAGAGGCTTTCGAACACCACTTAGAAGAAGTATCGTTTTAACAATAAAGAATCTGAGTAAAATTTCGAATGAAGGATTAATGAGTGATGTTAGAAGTATTATCAATTCCGTACTTTTTGATATCGAATACACTTATAATATATCTTTCGAAACAGTGAATATCCAGAACTTCATTAGAAGGAATATTAGTAAGAAAAAAGTACGAAATGCGATTCCAACAGAACAGATAAACTTAATTCATAAAAATTACATTTCTGAACTAATCGAGTATTATCATATCGGAGAAAAAGTTGATTTTCTTCCCTTTAAGTACATATGTTATTATCATATAATAGAATATTTCTCAGACAAAAGTGCTTATTATGTTGTTTCAGAAAAACTAAAAAATTTATTACTTAAACCAGACTTTCACCAACAAACGAATAAATATGTTGCTCAAGCAATAAATTCTTTAAAAAGGAAAATGACAGATATGCAAGTGATAAAATAAAAATTGACAGAGTCTTAAAACAGTTTGTTAACAGGGAAGAATTAAAAGATTATCTAACAGAAAATGGAACAATTGAACACTTTCAGAATGAATGTCTTCTGGAATGTAACAAAGAACTAAAGTTACCGAAAATTGACTTTTCACAAGAAGCTAATTTTTATACTAATCTGACTAAGAGAGTATATTCTTTAAGATGTTCAATTGTGCATTCAAATCCTGATTTTGATGACGCTAAGGCAGTGCCATTCATTACTACACCAAAAAATATGGATAATCTGAGAACTGAGATAGAGATGATAATGGAAATTTCGAGAATGATTATTATTGGAAGTAAAGAATAAAACTGTGGCTAAAATTGCATAATAGTAATTGCAGTGAAATGTCTTTCGGGCTCAACTGCGTAAGAATAAAAGTCGGCAATCTAGTCTAACTTAGTTTTTAAACAATCCGCAACTGACGATATAGTAGACGTTTTTTGGATTCCCACTTTAGGAAACTTAATTATTTTCCCAGGCTAACATCAAAGAAGAAGATCTAGAATTTCGGGAATTCAGGCATAGATCATAGCGATTCAACTTCTTGGCTATCGCAATAAAATTTGACTATAACCAGAAAGTTTCAGAATGAACAAAAAAGAAAATAAAAGT
>NZ_JAVRHM010000038.1:0-18446 GCF_031846525.1 Autumnicola patrickiae | reverse complement strand
ATAAAAGATATTCTGTTTTGCCTTAAAAAATATTAACCTGTATCAAATTAGTTCTTATTAATGACATTATCCTTATCTTAAATTGAGAAATGTAAAATTTACTTTGAGGTTTTATGAAAATAGCTACTTATAATGTAAATGGAATTAATGCAAGGCTTCCGGTTTTGCTCCGCTGGCTGGAATCTGAAAATCCTGATGTTGTATGTCTTCAGGAATTAAAAGCTCCAGACGAAAAAATTCCGAAGAAAGCTATTGAAGAGGCAGGATACAGGACCATCTGGTATGGACAAAAGCAATGGAACGGGGTTGCTATCCTGGCCAGGGATCTGGAGATAAACGAAGTAACACGCGGACTTCCAGGTGATCCTGATGACCACCAAAGCAGGTATTTAGAAGCGTTGGTGGGTGATTTACTTATAGCCTGCCTTTATTTGCCTAACGGAAATCCTGCTCCCGGACCTAAATTTGATTATAAGTTGCGTTGGTATGAACGGCTGACTTCACGTGCCAAAGAGCTTCTGGAAATGGATACGCCGGTAGTATTAGTCGGTGATTACAATGTTATGCCAACAAATTTAGACGTTTATAAACCGGAACGATGGCAGGATGATGCGCTTTTTAGGCCGGAAGTGCGGCTGGCGTTCAAAAACCTGGTAGAGCAGGGATGGACCGATGCGATACGAAAGCTTTATCCTGATGAAAAGATATACACTTTTTACGATTACTTCCGGAACGCTTTTAAACGTGACGCGGGTTTGCGGATTGATCATTTTTTACTGAGTCCGCAGTTGGATAAAAGTCTTGTTGATGGTGGGATTGATAAAGAGGTTCGTGGATGGGAGAAAACCAGTGATCATGTACCGGTATGGATAGAGCTGAAGTAGGAAAGAATTTACTGAAATGAGAGATTTTTCAGCTTCTAATAAAATCTTCAAAATCTCTGAAGAAAGTTTCCATTTTCAGCATATTCTCGGCGAGAAATGCCTGTACCTGTTGCCAGTCATTTTTGTTGTGGATACTCACATTATCAAGCTGAACATAAATGCGGGAAACGGTTTTTCCTTCAGGCAGGAGGTAATTTTCTTCAAAGCGGGCTTGCGGCAGGTATTCAGATTTAAGCATTTTCTTCAGTGAAATCAGCTTTTCGTAGTAATATTCCTGTATAACAGGATCTGAAGAGCTAATATCCAGAGAAACCTGCGCGATTTTCCTGTCAAACGTGAATTTCATCTGGATTTCTTTAATTTTGGTGTTGTAGAGAATCCATTGTCGCTCATATTTCTTTCCGAAGGTTGTCCAGAATTCCTGAGTCAGTTTTTTTGATTCTTCCCTGCTAAACATTTTTGTAAATACTTTTTTGTGAAGAAAAGTTTAGAAAAGTGTAATTTATATAAAATAAGCTAATAATATTCCCAAAACTACAATTGCCAATTTGGAAGCATTAAAAGTATGATTCTTAGCAGATTCAAATAATATCGTGGTAGAAACGTGTAAAAAGATTCCAATTACCATTGCATTTATGTAAACTGAATACTGATTAAGAACTTCAAAATTTTCCTGCAGCCAGCTTCCAATTGGCGTCATAAGCCCAAAGATCGTCAAAAACAGAAAAATTTTAGCTTTACTCATCTTCGATCTTATTAGAAAAACAGAAAGGATTGCCGCTACGGGGATTTTGTGTATAACCACTCCGTGCAATAAATGTCCGCCATTGTGAATAGGAAATCCTTCTAAAAGTGCGTGCAAACTAAGACTGAGAAGCAGTAAAAGCGGAAAAGTACCTGTGTCGTCATTGTGGTGCATGTGGCCATGTTCTACCCCTTTGGAAACAAATTCAAGGATGATCTGGAGTAAAAGCCCCAGCATGATGAACACTCCAACTTCTGAAGAATCACTGGAATAAACTTCTGGCAGCAGTTCAAAAACAGTTACAGAAAGCAGATATGCTCCACTAAATGAAAGCAACAACTGAAATCCTGTAGAGGAGGAGGGTTTTAAAAATAATGAAATGATGTAACCTGCTAAAACCGAAAGTAAGGGTAATATATAAATCATTTAATTTATTCAGAGTTGGTTCTGTTCCGGGCTTAAACTTTCAGCTTTGGACGCATTATTATAATGGGCAAAATTAATGTATTTTTGCGGTTCTTTAAAAATGTGATATGGGAAATAACTTTAAGATGATCGCAAAAACCATGTTTGGTTTTGAACCTCTCCTGGCGAAGGAATTAAGGGAGCTTGGCGCGATGGATGTAAAGGAAGGAACGCGAAACGTTAGTTTTACTGGCGATAATGGCTTTATGTATAAAGCAAATCTTTGCTTGCGTACAGCAATTAAGGTTCTAAAACCGTATAAAAGCTTCAAAATATATTCTGAAGAGGATCTTTACAAAAGTATTTACGCCCTGCCCTGGGAAGAATTTATGGATGTGGACGATACTTTGGCGATAGATGCCACCGTACATTCTGAAACTTTTACCCACTCAAAATATATATCCTTAAAAACCAAGGATGCCATTGTAGACAGATTTAGGGACAAATTTGGCAAGAGGCCAGATGTAGATCTTGATTTTCCCACATTACGCCTGAATATTCATATTGAAGGAAACTTTTGTGATGTAAGTTTTGACAGTTCCGGACAGTCTCTGCACAAGCGTGGTTATAAAACAGCGACCAATATCGCACCTATAAACGAAGTTCTTGCGGCAGGAATGCTTTTACAGTCTGGCTGGAACGGTCAGAGTGATTTTTTGGATCCCATGTGTGGTAGCGGAACAATTTTAATAGAAGCGGCGATGATTGCCTGTAACATTCCGCCGAATCTAAACCGAAAAGAATTCGCTTTTGAAAGATGGAAAGATTGGGACGCAGATCTATTTGAGAAGATAGAAGAATCCGTTTTAAAGAAAATCCGTGAATTTCATTTTACAATTAAAGGTTACGACACTTCACCTTCAGCCGTGCATAAAGCGATCGATAATGTGGAAAATGCGAACCTTTCAGAATTTATAAAAATAGAGAGAAAGGATTTCTTCGAAAGTGAAAAAGAAACTGACAGGCATCTTCATATGGTGTTTAATCCGCCTTACGGAGAGCGTCTGGAGATCGATATGCCTGCATTTTATAAGAGAATTGGGGATACCCTGAAACAAAATTACCCCGGTACGCAGGCGTGGTTTATCACTTCTAACCTGGAAGCAATTAAACACGTTGGTTTACGACCTTCACGAAGGATAAAGATGTATAACGGTGCTTTGGAATCGAAACTTCTGAAATACGAGATCTACGAAGGCACAAAGAAGGTGCATAAACAGCAGGATCAAGCTTAGCCGAGTTTAAAGACGGCATGGATATCCTGAAATGAAAGTGTTTTTTAGAGGATCAGTTTTCCAGAGGTCGATAATTGGCATTTTGGAGCATCGACCTTTTCAGGGAAATTTTCCAGACTGTGGTGCTGCTGAAAGCGATTTTAAACAGACCGGATTCGCTATAACTGAGAACTATTTTTTGTAAAGTGGCAGCAAATAGGAGATGGTGTAACCATAACCAACACCAAATTGGCTCTCATCATAGGTGCGGTTAAAGCCGGGAATGCTAAGATTATCGAAACCGGTAGGAGTATTTTGTCCTATACGACGTTTAAGTTGCACGTTGGCAGAAAGAAACAGATTTTTGAGTACTTCTACCTTTATCCCTGCCATTAACTCAACCCAATTGGCGGTTAAACCGGTAGCTTCCCCATCTTCCGGAGTTCTCGTGTCGGGTCCAAAATAGGGTGTTGTGGTGTATATGGTATATTCTTCCAGTTCTTGTGAAAAGGTGGCGAAACCATAACGTATACCCACGAAGATGCTATTCTGCATATCCAGCCAGTTTTCATATGCATTGTAATCTGCTCCAATTTTTGCATAACTGCCGGAGGAAGTTGCCCTTATCAAGCCTTCATCAAAGGTTATCTGCTCATTGCCAATTTCGGCAGCAGCATAAAAATTATCGTAAACGCGGTAATCACCTACCAATTCGAAGCCACGGTAATCATCCTGCAGGACTGTGCGTAAAAGTTTACTCAGATCTGCACCAACCCGCAATCCGTATTTTTCTTTATACTGAATACTATCCTGAGGTGCTTCTGTTTGTGCTGTACCCGTATTAAAGGACAACAACAGAATAATATTAATAATAAAAAGATATGTGGGTATTATTTTCATTTTCAACTTCTTCTTGTTCGATGACATAATCCAGAATCCAGGCACCATCTTCACCAGGATCGATCCTGGTATCTAATCCCGAATAATTAACTTTAAAAGAGCAGGCTCTGTTAAGATAGACTTCCTCCCTGGCATAAAAAAAATCAATAATATCTGTATTATTTTGTTCTACAGGGCTATCGGGATCCTCTTCTTCAGCATAATTATAAGTAAATTCATAGGTCGTGATATCCTGATCTGTTCTTAAAGGAATGGCATAAGTTTCTTCATTAACGTTTTCCAGAAAAACGAGGGTGTCTTCTGCAGCTTTAATTTGAAGGTTTAATGGCCCCTGCGGAGTTTCCCTGTCTTCAATATCATAAAAACTGATAACGAGCAGCGAAGTAGTTTGAGTACTTGCAGGGCAAATATCATCCCGCTGGCATCCTGAAAAAAGCAGAATTGTAGCCAAAGCGATAAAAATTCTTTCTGAATAAAAAGTCTTCATTCGTTTGTTATATTGTTCAGTGGAAAAAAAGTTTTCATTTTCCTTTCTGTACCGGTTTTATCGTCTTTCCAAACATACCACATTCTCCACGTGAAATGTCTGCGGGAACATATCTACCGGCTGTACTTTTGTGACTTTATAATATTCATTTAGCATTTCCAGATCCCGGGCCTGTGTGGCAGAATTACAGCTTACATAAACGATTCGCTGTGGCAATATACCAATTATCTGGGCTACAACATCTTTGTGCATCCCGTCCCTTGGAGGGTCTGTAATTATGACGTCTGGATTGCCATGCTTATTGATGAAGTCACGGGTAAAAACTTTCCTCATATCCCCGGCAAAGAATTCTGTATTTGCGATGTTGTTGCGTTCGGCATTTTCTTTAGCATCTTTAATTGCTTCAGGCACAGCTTCTACACCAATTACTTTTTTTGCTTTTGCCGCCACAAACTGTGCAATAGTACCAGTTCCCGTATAAAGATCATATACAATTTCATCTCCTTTTAAATCGGCGAAATCTCTTGTGATTTTATACAATTCGTAAGCCTGTGCAGAATTCGTCTGGTAGAACGATTTCGCATTTATTTTAAATTTAAGGCCTTCCATTTCTTCAAAAATATGGTCGCGGCCATGGTAACAGATAACCTCCTGATCATAAATAGTGTCATTTCCTTTGGAATTATTCACGTATTGAAGTGAGGTGATTTCAGGGAATTCTGCAATAATATTGTCCAGCAAAAGCTCTCTCTTTTCTTTATCTTCTTCAAAAAGCTGAAGCAGCACCATAATTTCACCGGTAGAAGAGGTGCGAATCATTAAAGTACGCAAAAAGCCCGATTGCTCCCGCGCATTAAAGAATTGCATCTCATTCTCTGTAGCAAAAATCTTTATAAAATTCCGGATAGCGTTACTGGGATCTTCCTGTAAATGACATTTTTTGATGTCCAGGATCTTATCCCACATTCCCGGTATATGGAAACCCAATGCATTTTTATTGTCAAAATCTTTCCCGCTCTGGATCTCTTCCAAAGTAAGCCATCTGCTGTCACTAAAAGAGAATTCCATTTTATTCCTGTAGAAGTAAATTTCTTTGCTGCCAAGAATAGGAGTCGTTTCCGGAAGTTCTATTTTGCCAATCCGGCGTAAGTTGTTTTCTATTTCCTGCTGTTTGTATTCCAGCTGATATTTGTAATCCATAAATTGCCATTTGCAGCCTCCGCAGGTGCCAAAATGCTGACAAACAGGTTCAGCTCTCTTGTTTGAATATTTATGAAAATTGACCGCTGTACCCTGGTAATAAGATTTCCTTTTTTTAATAGTCTGTATATCTGCCACATCACCGGGAACGGCATTATTAATAAAAATTACCTTCCCGTCTGGCGCTTTACCAATGCTTTTACCCTTTGCGCCGGCATCTATAATTTCAACAGCTTCAAATAACTTGTTTTTTTTCTTTCTGCCCATGCCGCAAAAATAGGATAAAAGCTAAGATTTATTAGACCTCACATTGAAAATTTCAGCAAACATTTAGTAATTTGCGAAGATTTAAATTCAGGATGATTTCTCTCCGGCTTCTGTTAATTTTCAGCGGAAAAAGAAGGAATTGAAGAAGTAAATGATATAAAAGAATTAAAAATGCCATTAAAGGAAATTAAATCTTCACAAGAAGCGATTAAATTGGAAGACAAGCATGGAGCGCACAATTATCATCCGCTGCCAGCCGTTTTGAGCAAAGGCGAGGGAGTCCATGTTTGGGATGTTGAAGGAAATAAATACTACGATTTTCTCTCTGCGTATTCTGCGGTCAACCAGGGGCATTGCCACCCAAGGATTATCGATGCACTTTCCCAACAAGCTGCTAAATTAACGCTGACTTCAAGAGCCTTTCATAATGATGTCTTAGGACCCTTTGAAGAATATGCGACTGAGTATTTTGGCTTTGATAAACTTCTGCCAATGAATACCGGTGCAGAGGCTGTGGAAACCGCCATTAAACTTGCCAGAAAATGGGCGTACGAAACCAAAGGTGTAAAGGAAACTGAAGCTCAAATCGTGGTTTGCGAAAATAACTTCCACGGAAGAACAACTACTATTATATCCTTTTCTAATGATGAAGGAGCAAGAAAGAATTTTGGACCTTACACTCCCGGATTTCTTAAAATCCCTTACGATGATGTAGACGCGCTGGAAAAAGTTCTTGAAGAGAATGAGAATATTGCCGGATTTTTAGTAGAACCTATACAGGGGGAAGCTGGTGTTTATGTACCTTCTGAAGGATATTTGGAAAGAACAAAGGCGCTCTGCAAGAAACATAACGTTCTGTTTATTGCAGATGAAGTCCAGACAGGGATTGCCCGTACGGGAAAATTACTTGCAGTAGATCACGAAAATGTGAAACCTGATATACTTATCCTTGGGAAAGCAATTTCCGGTGGGGTGTATCCTGTTTCTGCCGTTCTCGCAGATGATAAAGTGATGAATGTGATAAAACCCGGTCAGCACGGTTCTACTTTTGGGGGGAATCCTTTGGCCTGTGCGGTCGCTCATGCAGCGCTGGAAGTAATACGTGATGAGAAACTTGCTGAAAATGCTGAGAAATTGGGCGGATTATTCCGAAGATTATTGGATGATTATATCAGGGATTCTAATATTGTAAACGAGGTGCGGGGTAAAGGACTTTTAAATGCAATACTTATAAACGACTCTCCTGATAGTTCTACTGCCTGGGATATTTGTGTAGCTTTAAAAGAAAACGGTCTGCTGGCGAAACCAACGCATGGTAATATCATTCGTTTTGCACCACCATTGGTGATGAACGAAGAGCAGTTAAAAGATTGTGTAGATATTATTACAAGTACACTGGAGCAGTTTGAAAAATAAATTTTGCTGTCGTTTTATTACATTAAAAACCCCGCTGCATGCGGGGTTTATTTCACAATTAAAGATTTTTTATTGTTCCCAGGCTCCGGATTCCCTGAGAATTTGTTCCTGCATTTCCTGTAGGCCTTCAATTCCTCCATATATTATCAATACCACGATAATAAGCACGATATAAAGTACACTTACAGTTAGGCCAATAATCCCCAATATTTTTCCGGTTTTTACATTTTGATAACCGGTATATAGCTCTGGATTAGTTTCGTAGACCTGTTGCGCTCTTTTAGCCATTACGATAGCCATAACTCCAAAAATTGCTCCTAAAACACCGTAGCAACAACAGCCAAAAATAGAAAGGATTCCAAAAATAAGGACTAGTGTTGAGTTTGGTAATTGCTCTCTTTCCATAAAAAAAATATTAATTGATTAGTTGGTTGATTTTATAAAGATAACTGACAATCATGATAACCGCAGTAAAAATTATCAGCCCTATTTTTACGGTATAATCATGTTTAAATTTAAAGAAAAGATTCAGAATTAGAAATCCCAGGAGAAATAATAATGGATAAATTGCCGGAAACATTTGAAAAGCAGCTGCAAAATCCCCTTTCAGCAGCAAAGCCATCGCACGCTGTCCTCCACATCCATAGCACTCCAATCCAAAGAGTTCTTTATTTAAACATGGGAGCATGTATTTTTCCATTATTGTTGCTTTTTGATCCTTACTTTTTTATTAATTTGTTTCCTGTCTGAAGTGGTGATCCTTAAAATATATACCGCATCGCTGAGCCCGTGTGTAGAAAAACTGAATTCCTTATCCTTTCCTGTTATCTTATGGCTGAATATTTTGCTGCCTTTAAGATCAAATAGGCTTACCTGATCGATCGTTTGCTCTTTTTCAATTTTTACCTGAAGAAGGCTTTCTGCATTATTCTGAAGGATTTGAATTCCTGCTTCAGGAAGAGTTTTTTCTTCATTAAGAGTATTAAGAGGAAATTCTTTGTGAGGTGCAGGGTTTTCTTCTTCCGTTTCTTCTGAAGCTGCTTCAGGAATTTTTAAGCCGAGAAAAAATCGTTGGACATATTCACCTTTTGGAAGAGAAACTTTATAGCTATTTACCTTCAGATCTGTTGAAGTATTCTTTTCTGAATCATAAAGGAAAATCTTTTCCGGTTCAAAGGCTTTAGTAGAATTTAAACTGAATATTATTTCTCCTTCTGAAGCCATATTCACGATTAGCGGAATCCTATCTTCAGCAGGAAAAGGCATTACATTGATCAGGTAAAAATCTTCATCAATAAACCATCCGGCGTCTGAAGAAATTCGGTTTAAAGTCATGGCATCCATAGCCCAATCTGCATTTATAGTAGCATCTTCCCGAAAGGCGAGGATGAGAGGTCGGGTATATAAATTGTTTATTTCTACATCCAGACGAAGATTTGGAGTAACTTCTGAAGTCTTAAAATTTTGGGATACACTCTTAAAACGCGAATTATCGCTGTTCTCTTTTTTAAAAACTCTGACTTTGTTTGTAAAAGTCACATAACCATCAGAACTACCAATAAGCATGAATCCCTGCGCGATAGGAGCGAATTCACGCGGAATAATATCTCCTGTTTCACCCGTAACATTATTGATTTCTCCCTGGTTATGGAATTTTTTAAAAACTGCTGGCACATAGGCATTGGCTCCGGGAGAATATGCGCCGTAGCCTCCTTCGTAATCTGATAAATAATGAGAGCGTCCATTATCTTTGGAATCCCAGAAATAGGCAATTCCTGTGGTATTAGGATTATCAAATAAAAAACGCCTTAAATGAATGGCAGAGGGATATGGATTACCTACAAGTAAACTCTGGTATTCCATAATTTTCACCTTATACTCCCCGTCATTGGGCCGGCCTCTAAAATCGTAGCGCTGCGCATTTCCGGGATTGGTTTCTACACCATTAATAGCAACAGTATTTGTACCGTTCGTTCCTTTCATGGTAAAGCCTTCGCCGGGGAGGAGATCAAAATAATCTCCAATATACCTCCAGTCCACATAATCTGATCCGGAAAACTTATGCAGCCAGCGTTTAGCAATAGTAAGTGGATCTGCTGTACCATTTAATTCGGAAGTAACCTGTACTTTCTGACTTCTGATTTCATCCAGTGGCTCATATAGAATCTCTCTTATAGATTTATCTGAACTTACGTTGGTAACCGGGAGAGACCAGTAATTATAATCAAAAGCATTGGAAGTACCTTCCTGAAATACAGAAATAACTCCGTCGCCAGTATTTTTATTTACCGTCTTTTCCCCCTGCATTAGTTGCGATTCGCTTCTTAAATAGAGATTTGAGTGGTTGTTGGGATTATGATTTTTTTTTAATTGAATTTCACCTTCAACAAATAACACTTCATTATTCACATACATGTAGCTATCTCCGGTTGCAGAAGGCGAGATGCTCAATTGCCCATAAGAGATCCCGGAAAAGAGGATTAGAAGAAGAAGTTGTACAAATTTCATATCTGGAAAAACAATAAGAAAGGTAGTAAAAAATTAGTAATCTGTATTTTAGAAATGTTTCCGATTAAATAAGAAGCCACAAAGCATTTAATTTTTCCAGTAAAATTCAGAATTAAATGCTTGCACAGCTGTTAAATGAATAGTCAAGTTGGTTAAACTATTGCTAAAGGTCAGTACAGCAGGAAGAAGTATTTTCTATATTTGGAGAAATACGGAGATGATGAATTTAAATAATTTGGGATGGACATGCAGATAATGATTTTAGTGGCAGGATTTTCCTTAGTTGTTGTATTGTTCATATTTTTTGTTCGAACCTTATTAGACAACCGGCAGCAAGAGAAAAAGCTAAGCAGGCAAATTCTGGAATGTAAAAGAAAAGTCCGAACGTAAATTAGAAGGACATTCTCATTTTTTTAATTTTTTCTGTATCCAGGCGCAATACTTTCCGACAGTTCTACTTTCTTTGATTAAAACCTTTTCTGAAAACAATTTTATTTATTTCTCAGCTTCAGGGAAAATAAATACTTATAACTTTGCTCAACTATAAGGTAACACCAATTTCAGAATAGATTATATGAATAACAGGAATTCGCAGGTAATCAATACAATATTAATCGTAGTTGGCGGCGGACTCCTTATCTACGCGATTGCTGCAGAAAATGCGAATCAGTATTTTAAAATAGGCGGCTTAATTATAATTATGATCGGGCTTTATAGGGCTACTAATCATTGGGTGGCAACAAAAGATGATCATAAAGAAGACGAAAACCAGGAATAAGATGGACTTTAAACCCGGAGATAAAGTGGAATTGCTGGACGATAATCTTGAAGGTATCGTAGTAAGCAACAATGGTAATATGATTGAAATCGAAACCAGTGAGGGGTTTAGTATGGAGTTTCCTGCTTCAGATCTGGTTAAAATTGAAACTCCTATCGAGGATTTTCAGGAAAATGTGGACTTTAACCGGATTCTTGAGGAGAAAAAAATTCCGAAGAAGCACAATAGTCAGCGTATAAAACCCAAAGAGCGAAATGCTCCTCCCATGGAAGTAGACCTGCATATCCACAAGCTTACCAAATCTACAAAAGGATTGTCTAACTATGAGATGCTGGATATTCAGTTAGATACTGCACGGCGACAGCTGGAATTTGCGATGGATAAACGTATACAAAAGGTAGTTTTTATCCATGGAGTAGGGGAAGGTGTTTTAAAAGCCGAACTTGATTATCTCTTTGGCCGTTATACCAATTTGAAATTCTATGATGCCGACTTTAAAAAATATGGGCTGGGTGCTACAGAAGTTTATATTTTTCAGACTGTAAAAAGCTAGTTTATATTTTCACTCTTCTTCCTGATCATTCGTTTCCTCTTCACTTTCTTCAGTTTCTTCACCGGTATTATCATCCTCATTTTCCTCTTCATCCTCATCACTATCCTCTTCTCCTGTATAAACTACTTCAATAGATTCATCAAAATAGCCCAGGTTGTATTCAGAAAATTTTATTTCTTCTCCACTACCATCCTGTTTTATCAGAGAAAATTCACTTAATTCGATGTAAGTTCTAATTCTCCTGCTCGATATTACGTTTTCCAGATACTCATCATTTTCGAGAGAAATGGCAGTCTGCCTATCAAGGTAGTAAGGAATATTTGCCGCATTAAGATACAACTGTGGAGCATCCCTGAATTCTTCATTAACTTCATTTCTGGTGGGAGAGCCGTCTCCATCATCATCTGGATCCAAATAGTTAGGGATTCCATCTTCATCTGTATCGCGGTAGTCACGTTCATTGAGAGTAACAACGGGATCTCCGCTGGCACTGGTTTCCAATCTTGTAGGTACATTATCATTATCATCGTCTATATCCAGATAGTCTGGAATACCGTCGCCATCAGTATCTAAATGTTGTCCGTTTTCTATATCAAAACCTTCATTTAGGTTAGAAATACCATCGCCATCTGCATCTGCATCATTCGTTTCATCCCTAAAAATTGTTCTAATGGAAATAGTTCCCCTGGAAGAACTTTTGTATTCTTCAAGAACCCGCGGTTCACTGGGTGGGATTTCACTACAAAAATAAGGACTGCTGCTGGATGTAGAAAGAGGGCCGTTGTAGATACGATAAACCAGACGGTTTGTATTGTTTAGAGTTAATTCTACAGATCCTGGAGCGGTTCTTAACCTATTAGCTTCAGAACTTATCTCACTTCCTGAAAGTAAAAGCGACATAGACTCGTAAACATCCTCACTATTTGTTGCGTATAGAACTTTTGTTTCACGACCGCAAAGTTGCAATTGGCTATCTTCCAGATCAAAACTAGTAACAATAATATCACCACTATCGCAGGAGATCATGGCACAAGTAACTAATATCAGGACAAAAAACTTCTTCATTTTTCAAAACTTTAAAAACCGGAACAAAAACTTTTCGCTTATGTTCCAAAAACAAAAGTAGAGGAAATATAGATTTCTGAGGAAGCTTCTTTTAAATAATTTAAAATCCGTTATTTTTACACCCCATGAAAAAAGTATATTTAGACTCAGCAGCTACCACCCAAATCCGGGACGAAGTCATTGACAGAATGAGTGTGGTAATGAAAGAAAATTTCGGAAACCCCTCTTCTACACATAGTTATGGCCGGTCATCGAAAACCTTAATTGAACAGGCAAGAAAAACGGTTGCCTCCTTATTAAATGTATCTGCGTCTGAAATTGTTTTTACTTCGGGGGGGACAGAAGCCGATAACCTGGTGCTAAACAGCGCAGTTCGGGATCTTGGAGTAAAGCGAATTATCACATCCAGGATAGAACATCATGCGGTGCTTTATACTTTAAAGCAGTTGGAAAAATCCTTCGGAATAGAAGTGGATTATGTAAAGCTAGATAAAAAAGGTAATATCCTCATTGAGGATCTGGAGCGTTTATTGGCTGCTTCGGAAGAAAAAACGCTGGTGAGTTTAATGCACGTGAATAACGAAATTGGCAATAAAATTGACTTGAAGAAGGTCGCTGAAATATGTAAAGCGAATAATGCACTTTTTCATTCAGATACTGTTCAGTCCGTTGGACATTATGAACTTAATCTGAAGGAAATTCCGGTAGATTTTTTAGCAGCCAGTGCACATAAATTTCACGGACCAAAAGGTGTGGGTTTTACGTTCGTCAGGAAAAACAGCGGACTTAAACCTCTCATTTTTGGAGGAGAGCAGGAGCGTGGGCATCGTGCCGGAACAGAAGGGGTTCACAATATTGTGGGTCTTGAGGAAGCAATCAAAATTTCGTACAATAAACTTGAAGAAGAAAAAGCTGAAGTTTTAGCTTTAAAAAGTCATTTTGTCGATACCCTGAAAAGTGAAATCCCGGGTGTAAAATTTAATGGCAACTGCGAAGATCTCGAGAACAGTACCTATACACTTATCAACATCTGCCTTCCAGTTTCTTCGGAAAAAGCACTAATGCTGTTGTTTCAGCTGGATTTAAAAGGGATCGCATGTTCTAAAGGAAGTGCCTGCCAAAGCGGAAGCAGCAAAGAATCTCATGTTTTAAGCGCATTTTTACCTGAAGAAGATTTAGCTAAACCTTCTATCCGTTTCAGTTTCTCAAAATACAATACAACAGAAGAAATAGATTACGTGGTGGAAGTTCTGAAGGAATTTATTGAAGCTTAATTTTTCAGAAACCGATAATTGCCATTTTTAGGTGTGGGCGAGAGGTATCCTTTACACCAGTATCTGTCAGGTTTCCAAAACCTGACAGATCTAAAAAACAGCAGCTCGATAATTGGCATTTTAAAAGGCTCGCTTAAACCTTCAGAACTTCAAAATTTTTATATTTCCGCTTCCGCAGCATTAAATTTTTGCCTAAAGGCTTACTTTTTCTGACAATAATCAGTTTTAAAAGCAGGAAATTACTTTTACAGGTCGATATTTGCCATTTTGGAGGTCAGGCTATAATCAGCCACTACGCAAACCTCACAGGTTTTAAAAACCTGTGAGGTTTAAAAATAGCAGCTCGAAAATTGCCATTTTTCAGCATCTATTATTTTTTAAAGAATTTCGCCTCATAAGTATTCACATTCCCAACATTATCTGTCACGATCAATTTAAAATCGTTTTCTGTTTCTGTAACTGCACCGTCGGCAAAATCGTGGGTTAACATGTTGTCTTTATATTCGTACTCCATCAGGATAAATTTGCCGTTTACTGTAGCGCGGTAACTCTTAATTCCCGAAAGATCATCACTTATTTTAACTTTAAGAGTGCTGTTGTTGGAGATCCACTGGCCGTTGGAAAAATTTACCGGACTTATCCACGGTGCATTGTTATCTGAAGCCAGGGTGTAATTGCCAAAGGTCCTGATTCCCGTTGTAAAACGATCACCCTTTTTATAAGTTGAAGAATAGCTGGGACGATTCCCGTAACCAAGTTTGGCAATAAACATTTTCTCCTTTTCTGCTGCTTCATATTTGCTTACATCAAAGCCAATCGTGATATTTTGATGTATGGGAGTATCGTCCCTGTGCAAATTTACCGTATTGCCATTAAAACTAATATCCAGGTATTTATCCTGGTATAAACTTCCTTTCGGAATATAAATATCTATACCATTTTGTTCTGTAGAAAACGATTGATTGGCCTGCACAAAATATTCTGTTTCTTCCAGCTTTTTAGGCTGAATGCTCTCGCTGAATTCCCCTTGAATAGGAACTCTTATCACACTTTCATTTCCTGCAAAATCGGTTACTGTTATGGTGTAGTTGTAATCCAAATCATCCTGGATGTCCAATCTTCCTTCAGATTGTACATTCGCGTAAAGGCTTAAGGGATTGCTCTCTTCCACAAACAATTTCTGAACCCGCAACCGGTTGCTGGTATAATATTCATAATCTATTAATTGATTAAGATGGCGCGTTTCAGCAAAAGAAAACCTGTCAAAATTGAGCTGAAAAACATTGTCACCATTAAGATTTGCTTCAATCTTATAAACTCCGTTTTGATTGGAAGCCATATCCTGCTGGTCTACCGTAGAAATTCCAAAACCAACTTTCCCGCAGGCATTCAGTTTTTCGGTGGTATAAGTACCGTCTTTTAAGGGAATCAACCTGATTCTCTGCCTTTCTGCGGAATGGTTAATATGGGAATCTGCGTCCATAGGATAAGCAAAGAGTCCGTTAATTAAGGGCTTTCTGTTATCCTGAACTTCTATTCCGAATAATTTTGGATTCATAGGTCTTTGGCTGCCGTCCCTTATTTCAAAATGCAAATGAAGTCCTCCGCTGCCACCGGTATTACCGCTGTAAGCTACAAGTTCTCCGCTTTCAACCTGAAGTTCTCCCGCTTCAGGGAAAAGCTCAATTTCATAAGACTCATTTGCATATTGGTGCTTTTTGACATAAGCTTCAATTTCCGGAGAAAAACGCTGCAGGTGACCATACACTGTGGTGTAACCGTTTGGATGCTGAATATAAAGCGCTTTCCCATAACCATAATGCTGAATTTTAATTCGGCTAACATGACCCGGTGCGGCAGATTTTACCGCCAGCCCTTCCCGTTGCTGGGTTTTAATATCGAGACCGCTGTGGAAATGATTTGATCTTAACTCTCCAAAAGTTCCGGAAAGGACAAGAGGGACATCCAGCGGATTTTCAAAATAATCTTTAGGAACCTGGGGTTGGGATTGGGCAATTAATGAAATAGAAAAAAGGATAAGTAGATAATAGAACCTCATAAGATTTGTTTAAGCAATTCATAGCGGGATAAAGATAATCAAACTCTGTGCAAAATTAAACGGCTTTGCCTGAGTTTATTAAGGTTGATGGGCGGTTTTTTTAAAAATAGAATTAAAAGTATTGGGATATTTCAAACGGTATGCTAACTTTGTAGGGATTGGCATCATATCCAGCTTTTATGAGTGAATTAACGGAAATAGTTGATAGTCTTGAAAATAGGATCAGCAAGTTGCTTCACAAATATGAAGTTATGAAGCAGGTGCAGGCTTCTTTACAGGAAGAATTGACATCTGTTAAATCTGAAAACGCTGCCTTAAAAAAGGAACTGGAAAATTCCGGAGAGCGTATTCAATCTTTAAAGGCTGCAAATGCGATGCTGGGCAGTAATGATTATAAAAGAGAAACAAAGCTCAAGATAAATAGTCTGATAAGGGAAATTGACCAATGTATTGTGCAATTATCCGACTAATTAAAAGCAATGGCCGATAAATTAAAGATCAAAATATCGATAGCAGATCGTGTATATCCTTTAACCATTCAACCAAAACAGGAAGAGGGATTGCGTAAGGCTGCAAAGAAAATCGAAGCTATGATCAAGCAATTTGAGCAGAGTTATGCCGTTAGGGATAAGCAGGATGTGCTTGCTATGTGTGCTTTACAGTTTGCAGCCCAAACTGAACAGCAGGGCATAGACAAGTCTACCGAAATGCTTGAAGCAGAAGATAAATTGAAATCACTTAATGATTTGTTACAAAGTCATTTAGCGAATTAAGTTCTTTAAATAAATAGGTTACTGCCTGTATTAGTGATTTTTTGATAAACTCAACACGGATTCTTTAAAGAGGGTGAGTCTAAGTTGTAAAAGCGCGCCGCTCCCGATTTATCGGGATGAGCGGATTCTTGATCAGCTTGTTAGCCCTAAACTTGATTTTAAGGAGTTTAATCCAAAACACAACTAATACAGGCTTTTTTTATACATAAATTTTAACTAAATGGAAATAATTATAATGATCATTGTAGGACTGTTGGTGGGAATAGCCATTGGTTTTGCAATCGCTAAAGCAATGGAGCGGAAAAAAGCTTCCGGAACCATAAAAAATGCCGAACAGTCTGCTGCCAGTATTATTAAAGAGGCAAAAGCCGAAGGTGAAAGCATTAAGAAGGATAAAATCCTTCAGGCGAAAGAAAAATTTATTGAGCTTAAATCTGAGCACGAAAAGGTTATCCTTAGCCGTGATAAGAAAATTAGTGATGCAGAGAAACGTATTCGGGATAAAGAATCCCAGGTTTCCGGAGAGATTGCCAAGAATAAAAAATTAAACAAGGATCTTGAAGATAAATTAGCAGATTACGAACACAGAACAGCTTATCTGGAGAAAAAACAGGAAGAAATTGATAAGCTTCACAGTAGTAAAGTTCAGCAGTTAGAAGTAATTTCAGGACTTTCGGCTGAAGATGCCAAGGCACAGCTTACAGAATCTTTAAAAGATGTGGCAAGAGCAGATGCTATGGCAATGATACAAGACACTGTAGAAGAAGCGAAGCTCACCGCACAACAGGAAGCGAAGAAAATTATTATAAATACAATCCAAAGAATTGGTACTGAAGAGGCGGTAGAGAATTGCGTTTCTGTCTTTAACCTGGAGAGTGACGATGTTAAAGGTAGAATTATTGGACGGGAAGGACGAAATATTCGAGCCATCGAAGCTGCTACCGGTGTCGAAATTATTGTAGATGATACTCCGGAAGCGATTATTCTTTCCTGCTTTGATTCCGTTAGAAGGGAAGTTGCCCGTTTATCATTGCATAAACTGGTGACCGATGGCAGGATTCACCCTGCGCGTATTGAAGAAGTCGTGAAGAAAACGCGGAAGCAAATCGATGAAGAAATCATAGATATTGGAAAACGTACAGTGATTGACCTGGGAATTCACGGATTAAATCCAGAGCTGATTAAGGTCGTAGGACGTATGAAGTATCGTTCTTCTTATGGTCAGAACCTGCTTCAGCATTCCAGGGAAGTTGCCAAGTTGTGCGGAGTAATGGCAGCAGAACTCGGGTTAAACCCGAAACTGGCAAAAAGAGCTGGTCTTCTACACGATATAGGAAAAGTGCCGGATACAGAAACAGAAGTTCCTCACGCTATTTTAGGAATGCAGTGGGCAGAGAAATATGGTGAAAAGCCGGAAGTTTGTAATGCTATTGGAGCTCACCACGACGAGGTGGAAATGACTTCTTTACTTTCTCCAATTGTACAGGTTTGTGATGCTATTAGCGGTGCAAGACCGGGTGCAAGAAGGCAGGTACTGGATTCTTACATTCAGCGTCTAAAAGATCTTGAAGATATCGCATTTGGTTTTGGCGGAGTGAAAAAAGCTTATGCCATCCAGGCTGGTCGTGAACTGCGGGTGATTGTGGAAAGTGAAAGGGTTAATGATGAAAAAGCATCCAATCTTTCTTTTGAAATTTCACAAAAAATTCAGACAGATATGACATATCCGGGACAGGTAAAAGTTACAGTAATAAGAGAGACAAGAGCAGTGAATATTGCGAAATAATTCCTCTGAAGTACTACTACTATATAAAAAAATCCCGCGAGTTTTTCGCGGGATTTTTTGCTTTTATAATTA
>NZ_JAVRHM010000037.1:0-20772 GCF_031846525.1 Autumnicola patrickiae | reverse complement strand
GTAGCGCCTCCCAAACACGCCAATGCGATTTGGTTGGCATATCCTGAAAAGGATAAAACTTTGGATGAAAAAATGACCATCAACGCACAACGTGCCTATTCGTCATCAAAATTATGCACCATTCTCACAATACGACACCTTGCTTCCACAGCTGAGGCAAAGCAAAACAATTGGCAATGCATCGCCTACGATCCCGGGGCAACTCCCGGCACAGGTTTACTTCAAAAAGGGACATTATTTATGCGGTTGGCATGGCAGGTTTTTACCATACCCTTTTTGCGCAAACGCATGCTTCCAAAATCAAACAGCATTCAAGATGCCGGTATCACTTTAGCCCACTTGGCATTGGGAAAAGTGGAGGTGCCGACAGCAAATATTTATATGGCATTAAGGGCTGGTAAAATAATTTTCCCACTACCTTCTAAACTGGCACAAAATGACACATTGATGCAGGAGCTTTGGCGAGATAGTGAACAACTTTTACTGGAGACTAAATTTATTTTAAAATAATGACCATGGCATAAAATACGAGGCTGATATAAAGATTATCTTTCATTTTAAGCGCTACTGACGAATACATTAATATTGAGCTGCTGAACAAATAAATTTGAGCTCCTGAGCAAAACGATTAAAAAGCCTGCCATCTAACTTTGTAAAAAAAACAGGCCAATGAATAAAGTAGCATTAATAACAGGAGCTTCTGCAGGTATTGGCAAAGCAACCGCCATTCTCTTGGCAGAAAAAGGATACAATGTTTACGGTGTCGCCCGCAGGTTAGATAGAATGAATGATTTGAAAGAATTGGGCATCAAACCTCTTGCTCTGGATCTTACTAAGAATGAAAGTATGATTACTGCGGTCGATCAAATTTTTAATGAAGCCGGGCGTATAGATGTGTTGGTAAACAATGCCGGCTTTGGTTCTTACGGTGCTATTGAAGATGTAAGTATGGACGATGCCCGCTATCAACTGGAAGTAAATGTCATGGGGGGTATGCGATTAACTCAATTGGTGCTGCCCAAAATGCGGGGACATGGCCAAGGTAAAATAATCAATATCTCCTCTGTTGGAGGGAAAGTAGCATTGCCCATGGGTGGATGGTACCACGCGAGCAAATTTGCCCTGGAAGCCCTTAGTGACTGTATGCGGATGGAAGTTAAGCCTTTTGGAATAGATGTCATTGTGGTAGAACCGGGAGCGACAAAATCGGAATGGGCCAACATTGCTTTTGACAGCCTGATGAAGGTTTCGGGCGATAATCATTACAAAGATCTGGCTGGCAAAGTGTATAATACTTTCGAAAAAGTAGCCAAAAATGTTTCCGCTCCTGAAAACATTGCCCAGCTTATTCTTAAAGCCATCGAATCTACAAGTCCCAAGGCAAGATATGTGGGTGGAAAGTGGGACGCGAAACTTTTGTTAACTTTAAAAAGGATTTTGTCTGACAATATGATGGATAAATTAATAATGGGGCAGGCAAAATAAACACTTATGGAAAGTCATCAAATAATACAACATAACATTTTATACTCCTGTTCTTATCAAAAAGAGCAGAGTTCTGAGCAGTTTTTACCAGAACATAGTCTGGGAATTACATTGTCAGGGGAAGCGGAATATTTTACCAATGAAGGTTCTTATATAGTGAAGCCAGACACTATAGGTTTGATGCGCAGGAACCAATTGGTCAAAAAATACAAAAAGCCATCGGCTACCGGAGAACCCTTTAAAATGATAGGTGTGTTTTTTAACCAGCAAACACTGCGGCGATATGCTGCTGAAAATGCCATGGAGGAGCAACAACCCTATCGGGGAAAAGCAGTCATCCAGCTTACAGGAAATCCGGTCATCAAAGGTTTTTTTGATTCACTCATCCCTTATGAAAGCCATCCCGAGAAGCTCTCAATCCAAATATGCGAGCTTAAAACTAGGGAAGCTATTGAGCTTTTGTTGCAAATCGATTCTTCTTTCAAAAACTTTTTGTTTGACTTCAAGGAGCCTTATAAAGTAGATCTGGAAAATTTTATGAACCTGAATTATCAATACAATGTACCTGTAGGCACTTTCGCCAAACTAACGGGGCGGAGCCTTTCTACTTTTAAAAGGGACTTTTCAAAGATTTTTGATTCACCTCCGGAAAAATGGGTACAAAGGAAACGTTTGGAGATGGCACATTATCTCATGGCCCAAAAGAAAAAACGACCAACCGATGTCTATCTGGAAGTTGGTTTTGAAAATCTTTCGCATTTCTCATTTGCCTTCAAAAAGCACTATGGTTTCCCGCCAAGTGAGGTGTGCAATTAAAATAGCGACAATTCGTCAATTATAATCTGCCTAACCCTTATCTGAACGTTTCAACAAACAAATAAGGACTTTTCACGAAAATAGCCAGCATTCATCCCATCGTAACTTTGTTGTTCATTTAAACAAAGAATAACAATGAAAAAATTAATTGTATTATCATCGATGGTAATGTTTTTATTATCTAGCTGTGCTTATCGTGTCAAAATCTCTGATCCCAAACAAATAGTTCATATGAGCCAACAAGCGCAGGATTCACTAAGATCATTCAAGTATTACCGGTTTCCGCTCATAAACCTCAACGACAAGCAAAAATTGATGGCCAGAGAACAGTGGAATGCTTATGAAAACTGGATGTTGGAAGATATGCACAAACGCTTTGAGTTTACAACAAAAGACACTTCAATAGCCAATGTAAAAGTTGCTATCATCCAACCCAAAAACATTCAACCCGGTAATGAAAACACCATAGGGTTTCACCTACACGGTGGAGGATTTATGATGGGTACGCCTTACGAAAGAGCAGCCACATTGATGGCGAATGAATACGGCTATACAATTTATTCTGTGGATTACTCTTTATCGCCCGAAGTAAAATACCCAGTGGCTATCAATGAGTCTCTTGAGGTTTACAAAGCATTAATCCGCCAATTTCCAAATAAAAAAATAGTAAGTTCATCCATATCAGCCGGTGGTCAAATTCTACAATCGATGTTGCTAAGGGCGCAATCTGAAAATCTTAGGATGCCTGATGCAAATGTATTGTTCACCCCTGCATTAGACCTTAATTTTACAGGAAATGACTCCTATTACTTTAATGATGGGCGGGATGTTGTTGCTTTGAAAAACAGCGCTGATAAACTATTTAAGAATTTGTATTTACCGGAAGATGTCAACCTAAATGAGCCGTTGGTGTCACCGGTATTTGCAGATTACAAAAATGATTTCCCACCAACTATTTTATCTACCGGAACAAGGGATCTTTTTCTTAGCATTTCCGTCCGAACCTTTTGGAAATTAAAAGAAGGTGGGATTAATACTGAACTCTTAGTAGGCGAAGGAGGATGGCACGCCTATCAATATTATCCTGAAATACCCGAAGCCATAGCAACCAGAAAAGCTGTTTATCAATTTTTGGATAAGCATTTGAAGTCATTATGATAAATACAGCTAAGAACACCTGATTCCAAAATAGAACAGTAATAAAAATGCAGAGATGACTTTAGCACATTTGGCATTAGAGAAAGTGGAAGTGCCAGCGGGAAAAATTAATGCAGCATTGAGAACCGATAAATGAACCTTCCCACTGATCTCTTTATTGACACAAGCTGATGCGCTGATGCAAGACCTCTAGTTGGCTAGTGAACAACTTTACTTTTAAAGGACACAAAATTTAATGAGTATAGTTAGCCATTTTAATCTATTTCGAAAGTTCTTCGACCTTGGCTTGAGTGATTATAGAGGGGTCAAGAATCGGGGATTTGGAGGTTTTTAAGGACTATCCCCCAGAAAGAACACTTTTAAAAAGGTAAAATTCGAAAGGAATAAAAATCACTAACTTGCGGCTATGAAAGAATTTATCGAATATATCTTACATTTCGGACAATTAAACGAACAGCAAATAGCATTTATTTCCGAGAGGGTAAAAGAGTTAGAGTTGAAAAAAGATGAGTACTTTTCAGAAGCAGGAAAAATTGCACAACAAGTAGGGTTTATTGTCGAAGGTGTGGTGCGGGTTTGCTATTACAACAATAAAGGCGAAGATATAACCCGCTATTTCTTTGATGAAAACCAGTTGGTGGTAGAAATGAAAAGCTTCGAGAGCCATATGGAAAGCTCCGAATACATACAAGCGGTAACGGACTGCAAACTAATCGTTATATCGAAGTCGGATTGGGAAGCATTTTCTCAAAGCATGCCCGGTTGGGATAACCTCGTGAATAAGATGATACAGAAAATCTTACTGCAGAAATTGGAAAAAAGAAGTCCGTTGATCGAACAAGATGCGACCACCCGGTATTTGACATTTATAGATAAATTCCCGCAGCTTGCCAACCGCATTCCATTATCACATCTTGCATCTTATTTGGGCATTACACCTTCTTCATTGAGCAGAATAAGAAAAAATATCCAATAAAAACGCTTTTTGCCAAATGACAAGTGGTTTCATTTCTGAAAAATGCAGCTTTGTAATATTAATTTAAAAATCAGAAAATATGAAATCAGTATTAGTCACAGGAGCTAACAAAGGCGTGGGCTATGAAACGGCACGGCAATTATTGCAAAAAGGACTATTTGTGTACCTGGGCAGCCGCAAAATAGAAAACGGTTTGAAAGCTGTAGAAAAACTTAAAGCCGAAGGTTTGGACCATTTAAAAGCGATACAAATAGATGTCACCGATCAGGAATCCATACATGCTGCCCGTATTGAGATAGGCAAAAGCACCAAAGTACTGGATGCACTCATTAACAATGCAGGAATAAGCGGAGGAGGTTTCCCCCAAACATCAATTGACTCAAGCATAGACACTTATAAAGAGGTTTTCGATACAAATTTATTTGGAGTGGTAAGGGTTACCCAATCTTTTATTGATTTGCTAAGAAAATCTCCCGAACCCCGAATCGTCAATGTATCTTCAAGCGGATGCTCCATCACTTTACACAGCGACCCAAGCTGGGAGTTTTATCATCATAAGGCAGCGGTTTACGGCCCTTCCAAAGCAGCATTAAATATGTACACCGTCTGCCTTGCCTATGAGTTACGGGAAACTGCCTTTAAAGTAAATGCTGTTGACCCCGGCTTTATCGCCACTGATTTCAACAACCACAATGGCACCGATACAGCCGAAAATGCAGGGGGGCGCATTGCTAAATATGCCATCATTGGTCAGGACGGACCAAATGGGAAGTTCATCAGCGAATTTCATAATCCTGAAACAGGGGAGATTCCTTGGTAAGAACTAATTAAAGCAATGCTAGTAATATCATCGGTTTTGCATCAGTCTGGAGGGGTTAAGGGTTCTGTCAAAAGTTTTTTTAGCTCGGGAAATGGCTGCGGAATAAATACCGCAGATTCCATCGCAGACCGACCAAGTACCCTCGAAGGCACTCAAAATATTTTCCAGGACTCTTCAAGCATTGGAAATATCCCTGCCGGAGACCTTAGTAAAATGTTTTGATCAAGAAGAGCCGCATGAACCCTAAGGTCCACTTCCGGTTTTATGGGGTTTAGGGGGTGAGATTCCCCCCTTTACCTACTCGACGCTCATTTTTGTTCGCTTTACTTCTCAAAATAGTAGCCTTAGTACTGGAATAATATTGAGACGAATGTTTGTCAGTTTGAAATTCAAAATTTTGCAAAACATCGGCAAAATCCATTTCCCTATTTTTATTGAACTCTCAATATTGCTATTATTCAATGAGACTAAAAATCATTTTTGATTAAGAAATACATTCGGACAAAATGTATTCAAAATTGTAGGAATCTTGAATGTTTCTCCATATATGGTTTTTACTGTTCCTAATGTTCTAAAATTTATTTGTCAATAGCCTATTCATTCGGAAATTTAGGTGTCAACATTGGGAACGACTATTGGCGAATTTATTATTTACAAGGAGGTAATACAATCCTTGGACTTATACCAGTTTTAGTATACTCGCATTAGTGATGATCGGTTTATGAGCAATAATTGAACGAAAGCAAAATAGGAAAAAACAATTATTTAAAACAGAGTTTATTTGTGACAAATGAAATACAACATATACTTGATGATTGTAAGTTGGCGCTTGATGATGTTAACGATAAAAACCTTAATGAATTTTCAAACGTCGAAAAAGGCATTAAAATATCTCGAAAATATTTACAAAAATTAAGGGTTGTATTACGAAAAGGGAGTTTTATCAATAAAGAAAATGAAATCCTCTTTTTCAAAAAACAAAAACCATTTATCTACGGACAACTTAAATTTTATGCCAAGTTATACAAGTACCTACTTCAAAAACCAAGAGGTACCGATAAATCAAAGCGTAATTACTTAGATGCTGAAATCAAAAAACTCCAAGAATATTATTACTACAATAGTGAGTTTATTAAATATTACAGACAGAATGCCACCTTTCTAGATGAGTTTTATTTTTTACGCGGTAATGATAACATAGGTTTAATGTCCGACACTTCCCATTTTTATACAGATGCTGAATTCTCTACGAGCCACGATAATGCTGTTGCAAAGATTTTGGCATATGACCTATTACTAAACCACTACACTAACGAATTGAATGAATTGAAAAAATCAACAAGGAAAATTTCCAACAATGAAAAATTATTAGAAAGTTTGAGCCTTACCTGGACTTCAAATAAAATTGATTTAATTGAACTTATTTACTCATTAATAGCATCTGGAGCCGTAAAAGGAGATATTAAGGATTTAGCGACCGCTTTTGAAAAAATATTTGACATTGACTTGGGAAATTACTACCGAAGCTTTTTGGAAATCAGAGGCCGTAAAGAAGATTATGCTAGATTTTTAGATTTATTGAAAATAAGCCTCCTAAAAAAAATTAAAGAAGCAGATAACTAAATTCCAAGCGATCATTCACAGAATAGACACCCAAGTTAAAACCAACTTGGGTGTTTATTTTAAAAGCATATTTTAGCCCATTCTACATAAGGAATAAGCTTTTAATCAATTAAATTATCTCAAAAACCACTAAATAATAGAATGTTAAATCTTCGCCCAACTTGGTTGTAACTTGTGAATAAAACCCGATAAAACTCTTCAAATTCGTAGAACGAAAGTTAAATCAGGTAAAAGTCTACTATTTCATTTATTTAGGCTTTTCCAAAAATCGTTCTATTATGCCAACAAGTATTATTACCACAGACGATCTTCGAGAATTTAAAATGGAATTGCTCGATGACATCAAAAATCTTCTAACCAAACAATCTTCCGGAAAAATCAAGAGGTATCTTAAATCCTCTGAAGTTATGGATCTACTCCAAATAAGTCCAGGAACACTTCAAAATTTACGAATTAACGGCACTCTTCCCTACACCAAAGTAGGCGGCATTATCTATTATGATGTGGAAGAGATTCAAAATGTTATGGATGCCAATCGTGTACAGCACGATTTAAATTCATAAGTGATGAATTATATAAAGCTATTGAATGCGGCTTTTTCAACGTTCTTCTTTGATGACCGTCTCAATCCTACCCATATCAGTCTGTATATGGCATTGTTCCAAGAATGGAACAGCAGCCGTTTTGCAGATGAGTTTTTCGTGAACCGCAGAGATTTAATGCGATGTGCCAAAATAGGTTCAAAATCCACCTACCACCGGTGCGTTACTGATTTAGACACTTGGAATTACCTCACCTACTTTCCATCGAACAATCCCTACAAAGGGAGTAAAATTAAGATGTCCATAATCGGGACAAGTGTTGAACCGGATACGGGTCACTACAGTCCCGAATTAGAACAGCTGGCGGAACAGTACCATCCCATACGTGAACCAGTAGTGAACCAGCACCGTCCCGTGAGTGGACAAGCATTGGTATCTAATATAAACAATACCAAACAGGTAAACATTAATAAACAGCCAAACAGCAGGCAGGCTGTATTAAATTTTTTTATTGAAAAAGATTTTAATGCTGATGAAGGGAAAAAATTCTATGCACACTATGAAGCCAACGATTGGAAAACAAGCGATGGGAAAGCAATTAGAGATTGGCAGGCTTTAGCCCAAAATTGGATGGATAGAAACGAATTATTTGCCGAAGAAAACAAGTCAAACAAAAAGGGAGGGTCCCAGAATCGGGACAACCTGCGAACTACTAAAAGTAAGGATTATGGACAACCCCTCTAAAATAACCGAAGGTGGCGTGGAATATTCGCTAGGTAAATTCGACGGCAAAAGTGTACTATATGATTTTTCAAAAATCTTAATTTACCTGAATGCCAAGGGGAAGCTACTCTTTGGAAAGAAATTTAAAATTTATGAAGAGGACAAAGATATTTTATTGAAACTCTGTTCCTACTTCATTAAAGACAAGGAAAACTGTCAAAAATATGAGATTGATGTTGACAAAGGAATTTTGCTTTCAGGACCCGTAGGCTGCGGAAAAACCAGTTTGATGAAACTGCTTCGCCATCTAGTTCCTTTCCAGCGACCCTATGAAATGATTCCTTGCAGAAATGTAAGCTTTAGCTTTAATCATTTAGGTTTTAAAACTATAGAAGAATACGGTAATACGAAGTTTTTTTGTTTCGACGACTTGGGCGTAGAACCCGCTGGAAGGTTTTACGGAAAAGATCTAAACGTTATGGGGGAAGTTCTTTTATCTCGTTATGATCTGTATTTGCAAACCAAACATAAAATCAAGACTCACGCCACAACAAATCTAAATGCTGATGAACTTGAAGAACGCTATGGTAACAGGGTACGAAGCCGGATGCGCGAACTTTTTAATTTGATTGCTTTTGATAAAAAAAGCAATGACAAACGGGTATGATAGGTTCGGGAAACATATTGTATTCCCAAGGGAAAAACGATGAATGCCATACCCCGGCGTATGGTGTACTCCCAATTTTAGAATACATCCCCAAAGGCAAAACCATTTGGTGTCCTTTTGATACTGAAGAAAGTTGGTTTGTCAAACTTATCTCTCTTCAAAACCCAGTAGTATATTCCCATATTTCAAAAGGGGAGAACTTTTACACCTACGAACCTAAGCATTGGGATATCCTTATCTCTAATCCACCCTTTACCAACAAACGTTTGATTTTTAAACGCGCCCTTCACTTCAACAAACCTTTTGCTTTATTAATGACCAATACCTGGCTCAATGATGCCGCTCCAAAATACCTATTTAAAGACAGAGATTTACAATTATTGATGTTTGATAAGCGTATGAAGTTCGACAACCGTGACAAAATCACCTTTAGCAGCAGTTATTTTAGAGGCAATATAATAAGTTATCTGTTATTTAAAAACGACCTCAACCCAATTATTGAGCTTTTGACAAAACATATTTGAACCTGTGAGCAAAACAGACAGCTTATATAACATCTAACTTTGTGCTATTGTTGGAAGTAAAACTTAGAATAGATGAAAAAAGTCGCATTAATCACAGGAGCATCCGCAGGAATGGGTAAAGAAACTGCAAAATTATTGGCACAAAATGATTATAACGTATATGGAGCAGCACGAAGGCTTGAAAAAATGGAAGATTTAAAAGCATTTGGAGTCAAGCCCATTGCTATGGACATTACAAAAGACGAAACTATTGTTGCCTGTGTCAAACAAATTTTAGACGAAACCAACGGCCATATTGATATTTTGGTAAATAGTGCGGGGTTTGGTTCACACGGTGCTATTGAAGATGTTCCGATAAAAGACGCTAAGTATCAATTAGAAGTAAATGTATTTGGAGCTATGAGACTTACACAGTTGGTACTACCTTCTATGCGTGAGAACAAATTTGGAAAAATTGTAAACATATCTTCAGTAGGTGGAAAGTTAGCCGGACCTTTAGGCGGTTGGTATCACGCCAGTAAATTCGCATTGGAAGGTTTAAGCGATAGTTTGAGAAATGAAGTCCGACCTTTTGGGATTGATGTAATCCTTATTGAGCCAGGTGCCATTAAATCAGAATGGAGCAAAATTGCCTATGATAATTTGATAAAGACATCAGGTAGGGGAGCATACAAAGCTATGGCATCAAAATTTGCAAACGTGATTAAAAACAGTGATGATAAGAGTTCTGCTCCAAGTGTTATTGCGGAATTAATAAAGAAAGCTATTGAATTAAGAAACCCGAGAGCAAGATATGCAAAAGGGCACTTGGCCAAACCCATTCTTTTTATTAAAAAAATAACCTCAGATAAATTGATGGACAAAATTCTTGCAAGTCAAATAAAATAGTACCAAATACAATGGAAACGATCGATATTGTTCAACATAACATATTGCTTTCCTGTACAAGTAAGCAGCAGTTTAGCCAGGAGCATTTTTGGGGAGAACATACATTGTCTATTCTCCTATCAGGAGAAGGACGTGTTTACAATAACGAAGAAACACAAATATACACTCCAGGAACAATCGGATTTCTAAAAAGGAACCAATTAGCCAAATCAATTAAAATTCCTTCGGCTGACGGACAACCTTTTAAGTCTATTGGTATTATTTTAGACCAAGAATCATTAAAGCAATATAGTACAGAAAATGAAATTGTTACCAAATTGCCTTATACAGGCAAAATGATGTTTCAACTTAATCAAAATCGTTTTATAACAGGATTTTTTGATTCTCTTGTTCCTTATTTCGAGCAGCCCGAACAGCTAACTAAACGATTGTCAGAGCTGAAAACCAAAGAAGTAATTGAACTTTTATTAGCATACGATTCAAGACTAAAAGAATTGCTTTTTGATTTTAGCGAACCTTTTAAAATTGATTTGGAAGCCTTTATGAAAAGCCATTTTACCTACAATGTGCCTATAAAACAATTTGCAAAACTAACAGGTAGAAGTATTTCAACTTTTAAAAGAGATTTCAAGAAAACGTTCTCCCAAACACCTGAAAAATGGTTGAAAGATATGCGTTTAGATAAAGCCCATTTTTTAATTTCAGAAAAAAAACAGAAACCTTCTGAGGTTTATCTGCAAGTTGGATTTGAGAATTTTTCTCACTTTTCTACCTCATTTAAAGAAAGGTTTGGATACAATGCTTCAACAGTTTGATAGCAAGAACGAAGTCGAGTAGGTAAAGGGGAATCTCACTCCTAAACCTCTCACAGACCGTACGTGAACCTTTCGATTCATACAGCTCTTCAAAATCCAAGTCACGGTCTGAAGCCTTCGTACTTCCAATGCTCAAACATATTCGGATAGCTCTCTGCTATTCCTTGTAAATGTTTGAGTGAATAATACCAATGCTTCTTCTTTAACAGTTTGTACTTGTTGCGCACCCATTTGTACAAACGTTGATTCAAGGTCTTGATTATTTTTGGAGCAGTTTATCGACTTGAAAAAAAAGTACTCAAAAATATTGAACTTGGAATTTTAGGAGCGTTGACATTGACTGCCTGTTTGCTTGGCGTTCACGAAATTTTGGCGTTGTTTGCTTGTGGATTTCTTGGTTTGGTATTTTATTCGCAACTCTAAAAACAACCTGAACAGTTTTACTCCGCTCGTTTTATTGCAAGTAACAGCATCAGCGAGTAACCTAAAAATACTTTTAACATTTTTAAAAGTAGGTGCGTTACTTTATGGAAGCGGATATGTGCTATTTGCTTATTTAGATGCAGAGTTGGTCAGTACAGGTTTCCTGACACGTCAAGAATTAATTGATGCCGTAGCAGTTGGACAATTCACGCCTGGACCCGTTTTATCAACGGCAACATTTATCGGTTGGCAGTTAAACGGATTTTGGGGAGCAATCGCAGCGACCGTTGGAATTTTCCTTCCTTCTTTCATTTTTGTTGCTATACTCAATCCGCTTATTCCAAAAATGCGGAAATCGAAAATTATTGCAGCATTTTTAGACGCAGTGAACATTGCAGCCGTTGCTGTAATTGTAGCCGTTTGTGTGGAGATGGGAAAAGACACCTTGACCGATTGGCGGACAATTTTAATTGCCGTTTTAAGCATAATCGCTGTTTTTGTCTTTAAGAATATGAACAGTGCATTTATTGTAATTGGTGGAGCATTGACAGGCTACCTTTTGACATTGATATGAGAAATTAGTTTTTGACACTATATATCCTCATCAAAAGGATCGATGCTAATTCTCTGGTGTTTCTGTTATCCAGCAAATACACGTACTCATAATCGTTGGACAAAAACCCCAACTCCACCAACGCTTCAGGGTAAAAACCGCCAGCTTCCCTCAACACCTGAAAATTAGAAAACTTAACACCCCTACTTTTAAATCCTAACTGCTTTTTTATTTGGTTCTGCAATTGATAGGCAAACCAAACAGACTCCTTTGAATTTCCAGATTCGTTCTTGCCAACATATACCTCAATCCCTCTTGCAATAGGATTATGAGAATGATTGCAGTGCAAGGAAATAAACAAATCAGCATTCAGTGCCTTGGCCAGCTTTGTTCTATCCGATAATGAAATTAGCGTGTCACTATAACGGGTTAAGTAAATATCCAATGGTGTTTCTGATTTTGCGTTAAGCATTATAATTTCCAAACCAATATTCAACGCAACATCCTTTTCTTTAATTCCATTTATTCCGATAGCACCGGAATCTTTTCCGCCGTGGCCAACATCAATTACTATTCTTTTTATTAATCCAGTTTCCTATCCAAAAATGATGCATAGTTGAAGGAGCAAAATCACAAAACTGACGTTTTTGAGCACCTTTTTCATTTCTACATTTCGAGTTATCAACAGCCTCCTTCCAAAATCCCATAGAATTTGATATTATCTAATATCAAATTAAGTCATTAAAAATCAAATAATATTTTATCCACAATTATTTGATTTACAGGTATTTAAATACAAATATATGTACTTTTCTCATAACGAAAACGAATCAAAAATTTAAACCGTTCCGTTATGAAAAAATCTATTTACCTAGCGACCTGTCTTTCGCTTCTCTCAAGTTCTCTTTTTGCACAAATTGGCGGCATTGAAGATTCTGTTGATGATGTTTCGAATACCATTAGAACTATTTTTCCCATCCTTCTCGGGGTTATTTTCCTTGTAGGTTTCTTATTTAACGCCGGGCATTTCTTTGGTGAAAATGCAGACCTAAAAAAAGGGATTACCCGTGTGCTTGTCTTTGTCCTTATTGCAGGTGCCGTAGTGGGTATTTTCACCTACCTAATCGGAATCGTAGTATAATGAAACGGTTCGAGGTCTATAAAAACATCAGGAAAAGGGCAGTCATTTTTGGATTGCCCATTTCCCTCTTTGCCGTAATGATGATTTTCATAGTTGTTTCTTTATTGGTCATTATCTTCTCGTTCAGTTTTGGAGTGATCATTGGCGTATTGATTCTTAATTCAGTCTTATATATCGCTCTGACCCGAATTACGAGCAATCCGCAGCTATTCCAAATGGCGAAAACCTTTCCAAAAAGCATCAGTAGCAAACGAAATTCCGGTCTTGATTATGAATAATATTAACCTTTCTACCTACCAACCCCTTGCAGATATTCAGGGCAATATCTTATTTGCCAACAATGGTAATGTGGTTTTATGCTATAAAGGAAACCTACCTGAAATCTATTCATTGTCGGAAAAGGATTTTGAAGATATGCACGGTGCCTGGTTTCAAGCATTGAAATCTTTACCTGTCGGAACAGTAGTTCACAAGCAGGATGTCTATCTTAAAAAGCGCTATACAGCTGAACAGCTTTCCAATAGAACATTTTTAGAAAAGGCCACAAGCGATCATTTTAAAGGCCGCGAGTATATTGACCACAAATGCTATCTCTTCTTCACTCTGACCAAAAATAAAGCGCTGAATAATTCTAAATATGTCAATCCTTTCCGCAAGGTTTCAAAGAGTATCATACAAGAATTGGATGATAATGTACAGCGTTTTATAAATGCCGTAAGTGATTCAGTTTCCTTTATCAATAATAGTAGGAAAACGAAATTTGTTCCACTTGACTCTAAAGAAATTCAAGCGATAACCAAAGAATACTTCAATGGCTTCAACGAAGGTTTTGACACCGATATCATACTGGACAAGAAAAACGTCAATATAGGCGCAAACTATTTTGATGCCCTTGCCATCAACAGCGAACTGTGCTTTGGCGAAAGTGTACAGAGTAGCAAAACCAATGATAAATTCACTTCTGACGATTTTGTATTTCATCAAGGGTTTATTGATGGTATAGGGCTTACGCTAAACGAGAACCATATTGTCAACCAAATCCTGTACTTGGATGACAAACACAAGTGGCGCAAGTTGCTTGATAAGAAAGTCGAAGAACTCAACAAGAGCTCCAATTTCGGTTCGCAAAACAAAGTGGTTCTTGGAAAAATCCAGCACATCTTGGATCAGATCAATGCCGATGACAATGCCCGGATTATACGCGGACACTTAAACATCATTTTCTGGGATAAAAATGTCGCGAACCTTAGCCGTATCAGCTCTAAAATTAAAACGGAATTTAAAGAATTGGACATTATTCCCTATTACCCAAGGGGTGAGGAACGGAAGAATTATATTCTGAACAGCTACTGCTGTTTTTCTTCTAATTTTTCGAATAATGATTTGTATGTAACAGATCTGAAACACGCGCTTTGCCTGTTCATTAACAACAGTAACTACAAATCAGATACTACTGGAATCATTTTTAACGACCGGGAACATAATATTCCTGTTCTTAAAGATGTTTGGGACGAGCAAAAAAAGCGCATCAAGGCAAGAAACTTTGCCATTTTCGCCCCGACAGGTGAAGGGAAATCTTTTTTGGCTAATAACATCCTGCGCCAATATTTTGAGAGTGGTGTGCGCTTGGTCATTATCGATTTGGGTGGTTCGTATACCAAATTTGCCAAACTTTATCCTGAACAATACACCGTAATCCGCTACGAAAGCGGAAAAAATCTGGGCATCAATCCATTTTACATCAGTGATACTAAGGATCTGACACCAGAACGCCTAGAGGATTTATCAATTTTCCTCTTCGAACTATTTGCTTCTGATTTAAAGGTAACCAAGGCACAATCGGTTTCCGTAAAAAAGATATTACGCCATTATTATCATAGTGTTTCTGAAAATCATTCGTTAGATGGTTTTTACAACTTTATTGAAAGCAATCAGAAAAACCTTCTTGACACCCTTAAAATCCATCCTGACTACTTCAATATTACCAGCTTTTTACACGTAATGTCGGAGTATGTTGGCGATGGTCTATATAGTTTCCTTTTTGAAGTCAGCGAAGACCAGACCTATAAGATCGAGGATAAACGTCTTATTGTATTTGAACTGGACGAAGTAAAGGACAATAAAGAAATCCTCTCGGTGATGCTCAAGCTGATTAAATCTGCCATTCAACGAACCATTTGGAAAAATCGAGCTGAAAAAGGAATTATCCTTTTTGATGAGTTTGCCAAGCAACTGAAGTTTGAAAATGTATTGGAAAGTGTGGAGTTCTATTATCAGGCAATCCGCAAACAAAATGGTGCGATTGGCATCATTCTTCAATCCATTAATCAGCTTCCGAACAATTCCACTTCAGCAAGTATTCTCGAAAATACACAGGTCATTTATAGCCTGAACAATGAAAAAGGTTATGACGAACTGGTCAAGCGGCTCAACCTCTCTAGCCACGATTTGAATCAATTAAAGTCCATCAAGAATAACCTTTCCGGCTCAAGAAAGTATACTGAAATGTTTATCAAAATTGGAAAGGAAAGCAACATTTTCCGGCTGGAAGTTCCGAAAGAAGTATATGCCGCTTACTTGACCGATGGACAGGAAAATGAGGCTATAATGGCCATTTATAAAAAGACACGAGATATGGAAATGGCTATAAAAGAATTCACCTCTAAAACATAATATTATGAAGACAAAAATTTTAATCGTTGCAACAGCAATCATCCTTTTCTTGCCTACACGCGCTGCGTGCCAAGGGATGCCCGTTTATGACAATACCAACTTTGTAAGCTTGGTAAAATCACTTGTTGAGTCTGCAAAACAGACTTCCAATCTTGTAAAGACCGTAAAATTTCTGAAAACCCAAAAGGAAAACCTTGAAAAGGTCAATAATGTCGTGAAGCAATTAAAAGCAGTGCAAGAAATAGGACAAAACAATCAGCGGCTCATCAATGTGATGCAAAATGACCTTCAGGATATTTTAAACTCTCCCTATATCAAACCCGATGAGATTAACCGGGTCACGGAATCCTTCAACAGCATCATAGATAATTCTTTGGAAACAATGGATTTTATTGACCAGGTATTGTCCAGCGATTACCTAAAAATGAGTGACGCCGATCGCGCTGAAATCCTAAAGCAAAAAGAAATGGAATCGAAGGAAATGGTCTCCAACATAAGGGTGAAAACCAAACGTTACCGGGAGATTATTTCCTTTCGAAAAATGCAAGATAAAATCAATAACAGGGAAACAGGATATTGATGATGAATGCGGTAATTATTTTAGGAATTGGTCTTGAATATGTGGACACCGTTTTTCAGACCATTCAAAACAGTGATTTTTCCCAATATACCATTGGCGGAATGAAAACCCTTGCGGTACTTTTCTTCCTGATTAATATTCTAAAAAAATATAATGAGGGCGTGGCTGATAAAGATGGCTATGCTTGGGGATTGAGCCCGGGGGAACTCGCCAAGAATTTTGCGGTGGTCGTCTTAGTTATTTTTTCCACACAGGTATTGGGCTTTTTTGATAGTATTCTTGTTTCCATCGAAGGACAATATAGAGACACAGCTCCCGCTTTGCTTCCTTTACAGATGCAAGATATTCCTATTGAAGAAGATATAAATCTAATAGATGCTGCTAAAAATGCAATGACATTGCTTTATGAAGCTCTGGTTACACCATTATATGGTTTCAAGTTAATCGCCTTTATTGGAGGGGTCATTTTGTGGATTCTTGATTTATTTATCTATCCACTATTCTTGGCTGAGCGCTTTTTCCTTTTGGGGATAATGCAGGCTTTTTTTCCATTGGTCATTAGTTTGGCCGTTTTTGAAAAATTCCGCTCCCTAGCGTATACATTTTTTAAGCTCTATGCCGCCGTCTATATGTTAGTGCCTGCTTTCTTTCTGGTCAATGTTTTTGTCAATGCACTCTATACCGAGATCAATACTAATTTCTGGACAAACCTATTTGGTTCAGATATCAGCCAGGGAATATTCGCCCCTGTGGTACAACTGGGATCAATAGGGTTTATTGTTTTTCTAAAGTTCAAATTGTACCGCCGTGCAACTTCTTTTACCCTTAGATTATTCACCAATTAATAATGCATAATGAAAACATATTATAAAAATATCTATACTGTTTTGAAACTGAACCGGTTCATCGTTTTGGCTTTGATCGTGTGCACGTTGCTTTCCAATATTTTTTCTTTATGGATGGCATTCACGACCCACCAAAAAGCCCTGAACAATGCTTTTGCCATTAACACCGATGGCAGTATCATACCCTTAAAGCTTGTTACCCAAAAAGAAAACTTTAAAGTGGAGGCCTTGTCGCATTTAGAACTCTTCCATAATTATTTCTACAATATTGATGCAAGCAATTATGAAAAGAATTTAGAAAAGGCACTGTGGCTGGGTAATAGCACTGTGGATAATTTATATCGCCAAAAAAAGGCAGATGGTGTTTACAATCGACTTTTGCAATATTCCCTAGTTCAAAAAGTACTGAGTATCGATTCGAAAATCGAAGAAAAAAACGGTGACTATATCTTCAGGACGATTACTGTTTTTGAGATCAACCGGGGATCGATCATTGACACTTATGAATTGGTTTCTACCGGAAACCTGATTATCGTAGACCGAAACTTCCCTAACAATCCGCACGGATTGCTAATCACCGATTACTTCGAAAAATCCCTTAAAAAAATAAACAATGAAAATCGATAGTGCGTATTTAAAAAACCAATGATTATGAAGATAGAAAAAAATAAAATAGTTTTTGCGGCAGTACTCGCCGTAGTAGTCATTTTCCTGATATCCTATTCTATTATGGTAATGAGCGATGATAAAAGTGAAGATCCAAACCTAAAAAAAACATCGGTTCCTGCACTGGAAGAAGACCAAAAGGAATATGATTCCAAACTGGATGCCATCAACGACCTAAAAGAAGTACGTGAAACCAATGCCCCCAGCATCTATGACGAAAAACTGATTGATTCCCTTGGTTTTTACGATGAGGACTTCGCCGAAAATGAAAAAGAACGTATTGTGGATAGTATCTACTCCGCAGGGAAAATCAAGTATTCCAAACAAAATTATCAGCATATTGGTGATAGGAAAGCTTCTCCCAAGGTTGAAAAGGTTGTGGACTCTGCAGAAATAAAAGCGGAACAAAAAATTGCTGCTAAAGAAATGGGATTGGAACACCAGTTGTTCTTTGCCTCAGATCCAAAAGAAAGTGATATTTCAATTTCCGGTAGTACCGATGCATTGATTTACGCCGTTGTGGATGGCGACCAAGTCGTCAAAGCCAATTCCCGTTTACGGATGCGACTGACCAAAGCTGCTACCATTAACAGCAAAAAGATTCCAAAAAACACACCTATTTACGGTTTTATTAGTTTTCAGCCCAACCGGGTGTTAATAGAAATCGAAAATATCAAGAATCATCCAACCAAATTAAAAGCCTTTGACCTTCAGGACGGAAGAGAAGGTGTTTATGTGGAAAATAACTTTCGAGCTCAAGTTTCAACCGAGGTCATCGGAGATATGGTAGATGATATCAATATTGCCGGTGTGCCACAAGTAAGTGGTTTCAAAAAGATATTTCAACGCAATAACCGCAATATTAAGGTTACCGTGCTCAACAATTACAGGCTCATCCTGAAACCTAAGTTATAGACTCAAAACAACATTAAACCTATTATTATGAAGAATTTTATTTTTATATCAATATTCCTATTTGGTACAGTGCTCTCTACAGCACAAACACCTTTTAGCCTTGATACTATTTATGCTAATGATCAAAAAAATGTAGCACTGTTCTTTCCTGAACCTATCCGTCAAGGGATAACAGGATCTGAAAATTTTGTCTTTACCTATAATCGTGAGAAAGGACAATATTTCGGATTGCTCCAGGCAAAGCCCGGGAAAGAAAGCAATCTTTTAGTAGTCAATAAAAACGGCTCTGTTTTTTCGTATATTGTAAAGTATAGGAAAAAGCTGGATCGGCTGAATTATTTTATACCAACGTCTAAAAGCATCGGTAATGAAAAACCTATTGTTGCTGATTCAACTACTATTGTTAAACGTGAAGACACAATAGATAACAGAACCTATTATTATAATAAATTTTGTTCTTATCTAAATAATCGAAAACAACGGATTGGGCGACTCAAAAAAAGGAACGAAGGCATCATATTGAGTGTTGAGAATATTGTTTTTGACAAGGAGGAACTTTATTTCGTGATTCAGGTTGAAAACAAATCCTCGTTGGATTACGACCTCAACTTCCTGAAATTATCGGTTGAGACAAGAAAAAAGGGCAAAAAGAAGTCTTTACAACGGCTTTATCAAGAACCGGTTTTTAAATATAATTTGCCCTCAAAAGTAAAAGAAAACAAATCTGTAAGATTGGTTTACGTATTGCCAAAATTCTCAATAGGAAATGATCGCAGAGCGGTTTTAGAACTCAATGAGAAGAACGGGGAAAGGAACTTACAATTAAAGATATCACATAGATTTATCAATAACCCAAATTAACATTGTTATGAAAAAAATAGCAGTTTTTTCTTTAGTAGTATTATTTCTCTCTTGTGCCGGAAAACAAGATTTATCACCTTCAGAAACCGCCAAAATCGTCGCTGAAAGTTTTTATCACGGTGATAAGACAACTTTAAAGGAATATACTACAGAGTCCGGGTATGCAAATCTTTCCAGTATACAAGAAATGTTTACCGAGGATAAAAATTCTGAACCTGATTTTAAGGTCGTGGATGAACAAAAAGAAGGTGATATAACCTGGATTAAGTATTCAACATCCTACGACCCGAAACCCGGTGTTTTCAAAATGGTTAAGGAAGAAGACCAATGGAAGGTTACGCATAATGGACCTAAGGATAGAGGGCCTTTTAAGGTTATTTCCAGTCATAAGTAGTCTTTCCACAGCCACATCTAATATTATTCAATACATTGTCGTAATTTTTTAATGAAACTTTAGGCCTCTTAAAACCTTCTTTGTCGCAAATGAAAATATTTTCTAAAGCTAAGATATCTGCCCAAAATGCCTTTAAATCTCCAATTTTCGGATTGAAAGGGTTATCGTGGGAAAGTAAATTTCCAAATATGGCCGAATTAGCTACACGTTCAATGGTAGAAAATTTCTCTTTAAGTTCTTTACTTTTATCTTTTATTCGAGACTTTAATGCATTTATTAATTCATCAGGCATTCTTTTTTCATTAAAATCATTATACCTAAAACTTACTTTTACATCTAAGTTCACGCATATTTCTTTAAGCGAATGTTCTAAATAAATCCTTATAGGATTGCCTAACCCTTCAATATTGCTTTCGGTTATTGATTTTTCAATACGCTCTTTCAAGTCCACGGGGTTTTCATTCAAAAATGTACCCTTATCTTCTGTCCATTTGACTTCGTTTATAATCCAGTTTTTTTGCTTGGCCAAAGGGCTAACAAAATTTTTAAACCAATCATACTCGTGTGTGAGTAGAATGATCTGATATTTTGAAAACTTTTCAAAAATCAACTCAGCAAATCTTTTACGATGAATAGTATCAAAACTTGATATCACGTCATCAAGAAGCACAAAATCATTATTTT
>NZ_JAVRHM010000036.1:0-21371 GCF_031846525.1 Autumnicola patrickiae | reverse complement strand
TTATGTAAAGCTTTACATAATTCCCATAACCATCCATCGGGAACTTTAAGACCTAGTGAAGCAGATAAGAGACTGACTGAAAAGATTAAAAATGCTGCCGGCTTATTTGATATTAAAGTCCTTGATCATCTTATAATTACTCCTGACGGTGAATTTTTCAGTTTTGCCGATGAAGGTTTGTTGTAAATTTTTTGCACTATATTTTTCTATAAGACCTGGTTCGAACCGGGTCTTTTTTGTTGTTCTAAACTTCAAAAACGAAATCAAATTTGATTGTTGTGTACTTAAAAATTGTATATTTAGAACGCTGAAATTCAGCACAATTAAATTTTATAGTTATCCTATTTTTTGACTTTCGCTGGTAACTATATCCATCTATAATTTACGAATGAGGATTTTTGATCTTCAAAATTTGCAATTGACTTTAGTCAAATTGTATGAAAATTTTGTCCGCTGGGGCGGACGAAAAGGAATAGCAAGAGGGTAACACGCGATGCGATGTTAAGCACTCCTTTTTATTTTCAAATAACTGATATTCAGTAATTTGTAAAATTTTAAAATTTTCGACCTTCTACAATTTGCGACAAATGCCCTGCGAACGCCCATTTTTAGGGAAGGATTTGCGACAAATCGGCGAATTATGGACTCATTTATCGGTATTAGATTCAAAAAGGAAACGGCGAAACGTTTCCAGGAATTTTCAAAGGCACACTTCAAGTCGCATACCGAGGCAATGGTCACGATGCTCGATTTTTTCTTCTACAACGAGATCTCCCCACGGGAAAGGTTGGGCCCGACCGGGAGGACAATCGAGGCCAATCTAAAAAAACGGATCAATGCGGTAATCGCCATAATGAGGGATATGGAAAAGACGCAAACCAAACCCACCGTGGCAATGATCGAATCCCTTTTTCAGACCGAAGAACCGAAAAGGAAACCCCTGATCTTGGAGAAGAAATTTGTGGAGGAAAAGAAAGAAGTACGTTTCCGCGAAAAACAAAATCTCAATAACGAACTGTAAAATTTTGAGCTATGTATATCACGATCACACCTCAAAAATTAGGCGGGAATTACTCCCAAAGTTCGGCAGATTTTGTTGGCTATTTGGAAAAAGAAAATCAAGGTTTGGAACAAAAAAATATGGAGCATTTTTTTAATCAATACGGCGAAGGGATTTTGGCCGAGGAAGTGGTAAAAGAGATTGATGGAAATGGTACCAAACTCAAAAAGACCGAACCGAAATTCTATTCGATTACGGTCAGCCCTTCCAAATATGAATTGAACAGGTTACAGAACAGCAGCGAAGATCTGAAAAATTACACCCGCGAGTTGATGAAAGATTACGTCAATTCCTTCAACCGGGAAATCAATGGCCGGTCGGTAACTATTGATGACATAAAATATTATGCAAAGATCGAACACCAACGAACCTTCAAGGGAACGGATTGGCAGATTAGGGAAAACCAACCCTTTGCCACCAAAATACTTCAACTGAAAAATGAAATCCGAAGTATTGAAAACGGCTCGATGGAAGGAAGCATTAAGAAAAGAGAACGGGAAGTCGCCAATTTGGAACGCCAAGCTCCCCACCAACAAGACGGTAAACGAATTGTCCAGGGGATGCCAAAGGCAGGAAACCAAAGTCATATCCATATCATCGTAAGCCGGAAGGATGCATCCAATACCTTCAGCCTTTCACCGGGCAGCAAGCATAAGGCCTCGGAAGTCGAGATGCACGGTAAAAATGTAAAACGGGGTTTTGACCGTGATCAGTTTTTTGACCAGGCAGAAAAGACCTTTGACAGGACTTTTGGCTACCAACGGAACTTTGCGGAAACCTACAAGGCCCGGAAGGATTTTATCAAAAACCCTAAAACCTATTTTGCATCGTTGATGAAATTGCCCATCAATGGAAAGGCAATCGCTTTCAAACTTATGCGGGAAACGGACATCCCGATAATACCAAGCATACCGACCAATCAGGCACAGCTTGCCCTAAAGATTTTCAATAAGCTGCGTAAGGGTGTGGATGTGGCAATCAAATCAAGTTCCATCGGAATCTAAATCTTTGTTATGCAACTGGACAACCTTACAACTACACTTTTAATTATTGGTTTAAGCAGTACGCTATTTTATATGCTGTACAGAATGACGCGTTATGCATTTATTTTAAATATGGCTTTGATCGTGGCTTTGGTGTTCTATCAATCGGGCAGCAGTGAACTGATTTTAATTTCATTGGTTCTGGTTTGTCCGCTGATGCTAATTAATACAGGGTTTTATGTTTTTCTGCACAAAACCGAGGTACCCAAAAATGACGACCGCAAGTATCGGGTCAATTTTGCAACAACCAAAGGAAACTTTAAACTGGAAAATGTAAAACGTGGGGCATCCATCATAGGATCTGCCGGAAGCGGGAAGACCGAAAGCGTGGTTTATGGATTTTTAAAGCATTTCCAGAAAGAAGGCTTTTGTGGGATCATTCACGACTACAAAGATTTTGAGCTGACCGAAATGGCCTATCCGCTCTTCAGGGATGGCAATATCCCTTTTAAGGTCATTTCCTTTGATAAGATCATCCACAGGGTAAATCCCATTGCCCCACGCTATTTAGATAACGAGGAAAGTGTAAACGAGGTTTCCCGGGTGTTGATAGAAAACCTATTAGAGCAACGGGAATTCGGAACGAGCGGAACTACCAAATTTTTTAATGATGCCGCGGAAGGATTGATTGGAGGTTTGATATGGAAACTGAAAACATCCTATCCCGAATATTGTACTCTTCCCCATTTGATTGCCATTTATCAGTATCTGGACACGGACAGCCTTATCCAGTTTTTGGAAACCAATACCACTTCCCGGGCAATGGCAGACGCTTTTATAAGTGGGAAAGATTCGGAACGACAAACCGCCGGTGTAAAAAGTACCTTGGCTAATGCGCTAAAGCGAATTAGCACCCAACGCATCTTTATGGCATTGTCCGCAGACGAAGTGCCGCTCAATATTAATAATTCAGAAAATCCGTGCTTGCTTTCTGTAGTGAATAATCCCAAGTTTGAGACTTCGTATTCGCCTGTAATCGCTACAATTATCCATACCATTACAAAACAAATGAGCGTGCGGAACTCCAAGCCATCGTTCCTATTGATGGAGGAAGCGCCGACTATTCGATTATTGAATATGCACCGCATTCCGGCAACGCTGCGGAGTTATGATATAGCGACTATTTACGTGATGCAGGACAAGATCCAGAATGACATGATGTACGGCGATAAAGCAAGTAAGGCGATATTGAGCAATCTTTCCTATCAATTTTTTGGGAAGGTCAACGACCCGGACACCGCCAAATATTACGAACGCTTTTTTGAGATTATTAAAGACCCTACCAAAAGCGTGAGTCGTGGTCATAACCTTGATTTTGATACCCGAATAACCACCGGAGAAAAGGAAATTCCAAAAATTAGGGCAGATGTTTTCTTTCGCTTAAAACAGGGTGAGTTTATCACCTATGCCGATGGGAAGGATAAAAAGGTACAGTTTAAATTACAAAAGATTCAGAGAGCGCTTCCCGAGGAATCAAAGCAAATTACCCTGGCTGATTTAGAGGCTAATTTTGAGCGGGTTTATGCGGAGGCGAAGTCTATATTTAAAAATTAATTATAAGTATCTTTATGGCTTAAAATCAGGATTTTTATGACCGAAACCAACCGTATAGAATATCAACGAGAACTATCCGATGGATTGGAAAAAGAGGTTGTCGCTTTTCTGAATTATCGTGAAGGTGGAATTTTATATATCGGCATTGACAAAAATGGCAGAACATACGGCTTGGCAGATGCCGATGGTGACCAGCTAAAAATAAAAGACAAGATAAAGAACAACATCCGGCCTTCCGCTCTGGGACTATTCGATATCGTGAGTGAAGAAAGAGAGGGAAAAGACATCTTAAAGATTATTGTAGCGAGTGGCCCGGAAAAACCCTACCACCTCAAAAAATACGGGATGTCGGAAAAGGGCTGTTTTATCCGTTTGGGTTCGGCGGCGGAACCGATGCCCCAAAAAATGATAGACGAGCTCTTTGCCAAACGTACCCGAGATTCCATAAGCAAGATCAAAGCCGGACGACAAGATTTGAGTTTTGGCCAATTAAAAATTTACTACGAGGAATCCGGTTATAAACTGGGAAAAGCTTTTGCGAAAAATCTCGAACTGTTAACAGATGATGGCGATTTCAACTATGCCGCCTATCTTTTGGCCGACAAAAACAATACTTCCATTAAAGTCGCCAAATATTCAGGAACCAATCGAACCGACCTGATAGAAAGCAATGAATACGGCCACGAATGTCTGGTAAAAGCTACGAAACAAGTAATTGATAAAATTACGGTCGAGAACAGAACCAACACAAAAATCACGGCAAAAGAACGGCAGCAGTCAAACGTTTGGAATCCTATTGCCTTGCGCGAAGCCATCATTAATGCCTTTGTGCACAACAATTACACCAATGAAATTACCCCAAAGTTTGAGATATTTACGGACAGAATAGAAATCACCTCGGCAGGCGGCCTACCGGAAGGCCTAAGCAAACAGGAATTTTTTGAAGGTTTTTCAGTACCAAGAAACAAGGAGTTGATGCGTATTTTCAAAGATTTGGAACTGGTGGAGCAATTGGGATCAGGCATTCCCCGTATTTTGGAACATTATGGAAAAGAGAATTTTATTTTTTCAGATAACTTCCTAAGAATGACATTTGCAACTAAAGAAGATGCTGTAAAAGATAGTGCCCAAGTTGAAGCTAAAGAAGGTGGTGTAATAGGTGGTGTAATAAGTAGTGAAATAGGTAGTGCAATTGATAAAAATCCAAAACTTACCACAAGGCAAAAAGAAGTTTTAAGGCTTATTGCAGCTAATAATGGCATTACCTATAATGAAATAGCCGAAGCTCTGGGTATCAACGAATCTGCTGTGGGTAAGCACATTAACACCATAAAGGATAAAGGATTTTTAGAACGCAAGGAAGGGACGAGAGGCTATTGGCAAGTTAATGTTGCAAGGGATTAAAATAATTAAAACTTATTTTCATATTGCCTGCCTATAAGATCAATGGATAATTGACTTAAAACGGTCCCTTATCCCTTGGTCCATTATGGGTGACCTTCCATTGGGCATCTTCCTTGACCATTTTAAAAACACCTGGTTTCGGGTCATACGATGTTGAATATTTAACCCAGGCTACCTCGCCTTCGGTTTTTTTATCCACTATCTGAAAATTGGATTCAGAATCTTTATCCTCAGTAAACATTTCTTGTATACTGGAAAGATTTGCATATCCAGATGCTGTTGTATATTCCTTTAAAGTTGTCTTATCACCGTGATAAAAACTTTCGGCTACGATTTTGGCAGTTTCTGAGGGGGATAAATCCTGTTTTCCTGCACAAGACAGAAAAAATACTACGGACAAAAAAACGGCTATTCTTTTCATAACGATGTTAATTAGGGTTGTTGATAAATCTACGCAATATTTTTAGTTTTAAGTTCCTTTCCCCGTTCTTTTCGTTAAGCTCTAATACCGTCCTGCGGTCATTGCTTATCGAAAACTTTGGCAGCACATAAACCAATCTTACGGTTTCGTTTTCTGCTACTTTGGAGGGCGAATTATACTTGAAAATTGGCTCGTGATAAAGGCGTTGCAATGATTTCCTTTTACCTTTTTGTCTCGTTTCAACCGAGAATTTTAAGAAATTCAGATCGTAATCCAAGGTAGATTTATTTTCAATCTGGATTACAAAGTAAAGCTCATCCTTGTCAAAAACAATATTTTCAATGCTCAAAACGATGCCCTCGTTCCGTTTTTTTATTCGGCCAATCCGTTGTTTTCGATCAAGTAGATAGGAACTGAATTTTTGGTAGTAATAGACCTCATTTCCTAACTCTTTATTAGACTCATTTACTTTTGCCGAATCAGCAACAATGGGCTTTTCATTACCGATACTTTTAGACTTCGGTATAAAATAATTTAGCCTATCAAGCTGTTTCTTATACTTTACAATATACGAAAAAACTGAACCATTTCTATTGACCACCAGAAGATTACTTTCCATTCCCGGCTTTGCCTGGAGCAACCCGAAATACTGTTCTTTCTCGCGATTATAGGTAAACACAAAATTTTCAGATCCCGTAATTCCTTGGCGGATGGGTTGTGGGAAGAATAATGCAACGTTCTTTTGGTCATTAGCATAAATCGTATCGAGTATAATGGGCGTTTGCGCCTTGGTAAAAGTAGTACCAAATAAAAATATTGAGATAAGAATAAAATTTTTCATAGGAGTGAGTTTTTAAATGCCCGTTATGGACTCATAATTTAGGTTTTAGGATTAATTTGTAATTGTTGAGCACGGTAACCTTTACGTTCCGGTGGTTGCGCTGAAATATCTTTTTGAAACCGCTTACCTGTGGTAAGCCGGCAATATTAATGTCGTCCACCATATCACCTACAACTTCGTTGGTGACCTCTGCCCGAAAGTTGTTTTCCACATATATGCCATCACTACCGTCCTGTAGGTCGAAGGCTTTCAACTTTGTGGGATGGTGTTCGATATTCTCGATTTCAATCAACACCCGATTGGGTTGAAAACTGATAAAACCGTAGATTGGAGTGTTTTTTGCAATCTGTTTGCTATTAATGGTAGCGGCTTTGGTCAGGCGCATCCGCAAACGAGAATTGACCTTGACCACTTGATCACCATCCACGGCCGCATAGATTACGGCATCCGTTGTTCCGGAAATGGAAATATCACTTTCCTTTGGATAAGAGGCAAAGAACAACTGATGTTCCAGTCCCAATTCCTTGGCAGCAATTTTTTGTTCAGCTTTTATTTCTGCGGAGTCAACTACATTTGCGACTTTGGCAACAGCTTTCGTAACGCCAATATTCTTATAATTTTTTTCGGAATACTTAATTTTTCCTGCGGAGTAAATACTATCCACAATGCGCTCCTTTTCTTTTTCAGGTAAATCTACATCATAAAAGCCCAGGGAATCAATCAGCTTTTCATCGTAGATGCTTGGTGCGTTGGTTTCACGTACTTCCTTTAAATCATTGATGGCATCCAGTTTGGAATCGTATTCTTTTTGATCCTCTTCGAGTTTTGGAACCGATGTTTCTTTAAGGTTCTCGTTCTCACTTTCATCATCGCCTATTACCATCACGGAATAGGAAATCAGGAATATTAATATCACGGCCAATACGGCCGCAAAGACTATTTTTTTCTTTTCTATCTTCATAATCATTGGTTTTTTAATTACCCGTCTGACCGTCGGGCAGGTTATGGATTTTCATTGTTCAGTTTTTTAAGGGATTTCTCGAAATAGTTGGTGACCAATAATCCGTGTGGATTGTTGGGGAAATTCCGATCAACGGCAATAAGGTTTCCGGTGGAAACCAACTCGTACGTATCGATAATCGATCCTCTGTTGATTTCAAAAATGGTAACAGTTCTAAAGCTGTATGTCCCATTCTTTTCTTGGATTTGGGAATCAATGCTGAGCACCTTTTGGATTAATGAATATTGCAACAACCGATTATAGACACCATCGGCCTTTTTTTGACGGTAGAGGTTGTCAACGGAACTGTTCCCAAGCCATAGTGCCTTTTTTAAGTTCTTTTCATAATTGCTTGCATCGATGTTGTAGAAATAATTGTGAAAAAGTTCTAAATGAGCCAAGGCTTCAACTTTAAAATTTTCCTTTTGCGTAACGAGCTTCAAAGGAATGATACTTCCATCGGTATTGATGGCAAAAGCATTGTTCAAGGCTTTTTTATTGATGTCGAATACCATCCAAACGGCAAAAAAACTGGACAATAAGGAACAGATGACGACGGCCAAGACAATGAACCGGTTTATTCTAAGGACAACGTAAATATTTTTATAAGGTGTTTTCATTTCAGCGGGTTTAAGCAGTAAATAATTTTAGGGTAAATGATGTAGCGCGCCGGTACAGTTTAAACTTTAGGAAGACGATAAACCCCACCGAACCAAGCTGTACAACCGGGGCAAAAAAGCCGCTGCCGATATCCGTTCCGAACAAATTCGTCCAAAAGTTGGTGTTTATTTCGGTATAAAGCGCATTGACGAATACATTGACCAAAAAGAAGGCTGGCACTAGCATATAGACCGCAACATACAATTTGAAAAAGTTAAAGGCCAATGACCTAAATTTCTCAAACACGGCCAGGCTTATAACCAGTGGAAAAAACGCCTGCATAATTCCCAAAAGAAAAAAACGTTCGGCCAAGAACAGCGGATAAATGAATAAATCGAGAATCCATAGGATAACGCTTCCAATAAAGGCGAATGTCTTGAAGCCAAATAATGGTGTGACCAAGGCTTCATAAAGTAGGGTCATTGCATTTTTTGCCGCATCAATTAGATTTACATCCTCTTCAATGGGTATATCCTGCATCTGCAAGGGCAGTAAAGCGGGAGCCGTGTTTCTGTATTGTGCCTCGATAGAAACAAGAATGCCATCAAAAAAGCCCAACACCTGTGTTGAAAAAATGACCAAAAGCACAACTGCAAAATTTTTGACCAGTTCCCCCGGACTCAATCCCCAGGTATAGCCATCCATATTGGCAACGCCCTCATTGTATTTTTTGAGGATGTTGATCAGAAAGAAAAGTACCGCAAGCGTTTTCATTCCCCCAATGGTATATTGCGAGAAGTCGCTGTTTTGTATGGTCTGGAAAACGGTATCGACGTATTCCAACCCGATCCCTAAGATGATTGCCGCGGTCATAATTAGAATTCTGTTTCCCTGTTATTGATTTTATCCTGCATTTTCCTGAAGGAAATGATGTCGCGATAGCGCCTTGTTCTAACTGTTATGTTGGATACCATCTCTTTTGATTCAATTTCCTTTTGCTTTAGAATATCGGCACGGTCGGCATCGCTCATTTTGAGATAATCGTTGGACAGGATCTGATCGATAAAGTCCATTGTTTCCAAGGAATTTTCAACAATGGCATTGAATGATTCCGATACCCGTTCTATTTCGTTTGGTTTGATGTAAGGGGAATCGAGAATATCCCTTAGATCATTTTGCATCACATAGATCAGGCGTTGATTGTTCCGGCCTATTTCCCCGACGGCTTTTAACTGTTTGACCACATTGTTGACCTTTTCAAGGTTTTCCTTTTGAGTTTTCAGAAATTTGACGGTCTTGACGAGGTTTGATGTCTGTTTTGCAGATTCCACGAGAGATTTGACCAAGCTTATGAAATTCGTGTTGTCATAGACGGGCATCCCTTGGGCTTTAATGTTCAGGCTGAATAAAAGTGCCATTGCGAGTATTACTAGTTTTGTTTTCATAGTTTCTAATTTTTAGATGAATATTCCTTGATTGCTTTTTCCATATCCCGATGCTGTGCGTAGAACATCATAATTTCATCATTTTCCCTACCGTCCGTGAGGTAAGCCGCATAGACCTCTTTGGGAACCTCAAGCCGGAAAATGTTGCTTTCCTTGCCAATTTTGATGAACATTTCGGTGTACTTGCGAGGTCCCGAAAGATTATTTTTGATGGATTTCAACTGGTTCAGGTCGTGGCTTGATAGGTTGAGCCTTTTGACCAATTCCGCATAGCCTTTTTCATTGTTTAAGCTATAAATGACCTGAGTGTTTTCTAAGATGCTCGCAGAAGTGGAATTGTTCGGAAGTTGATTGATAGATTGGAGGATAATCCCAATAGCCCCGTTCTGTTTTCGGATGGCCTGATAATAGAATTCCACACTTTCCAATACGTTCTCAAACTTCAATTGCTTGGCAAACTCATCAAACAAAATAATGCCTTTTTCCGCCTTATTTTTCCAAATCGTCCTTTGTATTGCCGATTTAATCAGTTTGAGCATTACGGACAGGATTTCCTTGTTATCCTTGACTTCGTCCAGTTCAAAAACAATAAGGCGTTTGTCTTCGATTTTATAGGTCTGATCTTCGCTTATCTCAAAGAGGAAGCTGTATAGACCATCGCCAACATACTCAGACATTACGTGCAAGAAATTCGTAACATTGAAGTAGTCAGGATGGATTTTAAGGTGATCTAAAAGTTCGTTTTGTTTGCGTTCGATAAAATGGTAGAAATCATCCAACGAATGATTTTCCGCAGTGCTATCGTAATAATGACGCAGTATTTTCTTGACAGATACGGATTGTGCCTTGGTCACTTTCAAATCAGAAGCAAAAAGCTCGAATAGAAAGACCGATAAATCTTCCAAATGTTCCGGTGTTAGGTCTATTGTATCGCTGATGTAAAAAGGGTTGATCCCTAAATTTTTCCCACCCTCGTAGCGGAGTACGGTATATTTTTCAGGATAAAGTTTTGCGAATTTGGTGTAGGAACCGCCCAGATCGATAATCACCAACCTAACGCCACTTTCAAAGTATTGGCGCAGAATATTATTGGCCAAAAACGATTTGCCTTCACCGGTTGGTGCAAAAATGGCAAAGTTTCTTGCCTTGATTCGTTTTTTGTGTTCATCCCACACATCTTTGAGAACAGGGATGTTATGTTCCCGGTCGTTAAAGATGATCCCGGTAGCATCCGATTTGTAATTTGTATTATTGATAAACAGGCAAAGCGCGTGTTTCAAATCGGACACGTATAAATCATTGTTCGAGAAATTGGAAGAAAAACAGCAGTAGCTGTTCAATATGTAATTCTTTCTTTCTTCGCCCCTTGGATAATAGGGGATAATATCTAGTTCCTTAAATTCGGTTTTTATTTTGGAAGCAATTCTATCCAGGTTTCGGGCCTCCCGGTCCCAATACACGATGTTCAAATGGCCACGGATAATCCGGGCATTGTCATCGGCATTGATCTGGTCAAGGATATGTTGGATTTTTCCGAGTACCACCTTGTTCTGAGAACCGAAATTGGAACTTTTGTTCAGTTCCTCAACTTTTTTGTCCAGCAGCTTACGCCATTTCTGTTTATCGTCCAGATATAGTATCTGGTTAACAATGTGGTTCTCGTTAAGCGTAAGCCCCAGCCCATCAATAAACCCTTGATGAAACACGAAATCGTCAGAAGTGAATTTCTCATTGGTCTTGCTACTCTGTACACTTTCGCCGAAGCACAGTTCGCTGTTGATGGCCAGGGCATCAAAATAATTTTCTCCAATATTGACGCTTTTCTTATCTAAAAGAATATCGGTATCAAAACCCTCGTTGAAGCCATTGAAATAACCATTGGTCAGTTGCTCAATTCCTTTCGCCTCAAGCGGAAGGAATTCCATTTTGCGACTATTGTTGATGAAGGAAACAGAATCACTTACCGAACCGATAAAGCGCTGCACAGAATCGTCAAGTTCCCTGATAATACTCTTGGAAATCTTAAGAAATGGATTGACATATTTTGGATTGTTGAGCGCTTTATTCTTGGTCAGAATAAAGAACAGGAGGCAGCGGTGCTCCATATACTCGCGTCCTTTAAAATGATCGTGGGTCGCTTTTTCCAAAAAGGTAGAATTGGCCAATTGCTCCGAAGCGTAGGATTTCTTTAGATAAATATCCTGTTTGTGAACCACCGTGCCAACAGACAACGATTTTAGAGCCTGAAACCAAGCCCCGTGCATATCCTCAAAATCTTTTTCTGATAAAGAATATATTTCGGGCAGGTTGCCTTCATAGCACAAGACCACATTACCATTGTTGGCAAAAATGATATTGTCCTGAATATCCGCGATGGGTTTGTATGATGAAAGGTTAATCTTGTTCATAATCGATTTCGGAGTTTCTTTTGTTACTGATAATTTTTGGGAAGGCCTTGGCCACCTGAAAAAGCTGTGGGTTGCTCGTTATTCGGGTCAGCGCGATATATAGTGCTGAATTAAGGACGAATACGCCAATTATAATCCCGAAGCTGAACGAGAAGATGATGACCAATAGGGAAGCGAGAATGGATACCATCATTATAGCAAACAGGGATATGGGCAGCCCGAAAATGACCGCCCGTTTCCTGATATTTTTATAGACCTCGAATCTTTTCATTTAAACTACGATTGAAATTAAATAGGTAAAAATCCCTACAACCGCCCCTGCAATAAGGACAAAGACCAATACGCGGGTAATCCCCTTTTTTAAATCGGCATTCTCACCAAAGAAATGTCCGGCATTAAATAGAAAGCCAACTAAAAAAATGACCCCCAGGATGATTGGAAAGACGGTCCTGATGGTAGTGGAAACGTCGTTTACAGATTCTTCGATTCCTCCAATTTGTGCAAAAGATGTAGCAGACAGAAAAGAGAAGATAGCTGCTAAATAGCTTGATTTTTTCATAAGAAAAGGTTTTAAAAATTATACTGATTTGGATATAGGAAAAATACATATATTTGATTATAAATATCTGAAAATCAAATAATTGTGAATAAAATATTATTTAGTTTCGTTTGAATTCAGTTACTATTATTTGACATCAAATTCTATGAAATTTTGAGTCCAAGCTGTTGATAACCAGAAAATTGAAAATGAAAAAAGTGCTCAAAAACGTCAGTTTTGTGATTTTGCTCTTAAAAATGTGCTTCATTTTTGGACAGGAATTGGCAACTCAAAAGCGAGTTGTTATTGATGTGGGGCACGGTGGAAAAGATTCTGGCGCAATCGGGGTAAATGGAATTCTGGAAAAAGATGTTGTTATGGATATCGCAAATGAGATATTGAAACGAAATAACAATTTGAATAAGCCACTAGACATTTACTTAACCAGGTACAATGACACCTTAATTTCCTTATCCGATAGAACTAAGCTAGCTAAAGCTCTAAAAGCTGATTTGTTTATTTCGTTGCATTGTAATTATTCGGATAATCCAAAGGCGAGAGGAATTGAGATATATGTATCTAATGATGAATCAAACCATTCTAATAATTCAACTTGGTTCGCCTTTCAATTGCAAGCTGGGTTCAATAAGAAATTGGGGTTTGAAAGTAGGGGTGTGAAGTTTGCGAATTTTCAAGTAATTAGAGAATCCTGTAATTTCTTTCCCGCCATTTTAGTTGAGTTGGGATTTTTTTCGAATAAGGACGAGTTGAAATACATTTCAGAACCTTTAAATAAGCAATCCATTGCATCAGCTATTTTAATAGAAGTAATTAATTATTTAAAAGATGAATTATGAAAGAAGTATTTATTGAAATAACTAAGTGCGTTAAGGAAATTATTGGACAATTTATTTCAGAAGTGGTAATAATTTATAATTCTTGGAGACTTTGAACTACTTTCTTTTATCCCCAGCCCCCTCTTCAAAAGCAACAAGATTGAATAATTCCCGCATTCGGCTTCGGACTCTGTTTCCGTAACGTTCTTCCAGTTCCTCGGCATTCAGGTTTGTTGTGGCGTGAGTTTTAACCTTTTGATTTGTCTGAAGAAAAAGTTCATGGCGCGATAACAGCACTTCTCCCATAACATTACAATCTTTTCCGTAGAACCTTCCGGGAGGTTCTACCCCTAAATCATCAAAGCAAAATAATTTATTGTTTTCGTAATCTTCGATGGTTTTATAACCAAGATGGTTGAAGCTAAAAACAACGTTGCGGCATGGAATCATCTCGTAAGGTCTTTGCAAAGGAACAAGGTGACGGAGAAGTTTCATTAGGCTGGTTTTTCCACATCCTACGGGACCAGACAGCAAAAGGCCCTTTTCAACATCAATACCGGACTTCTGGCAGCTCTTTTTGTCTTTGATGAAGTAAGAACTCAACTTTAGTATAATATCTCGGTCTTCCTCGTAGATCTTGAATTTTTCTCCAAATAGAAGCTTTCCCTTTGCATTGAGGTACACCAGGATTTTAGGAAAATCGTAAAGCACTGATTTACCATCAAACTTTCCCAGCGAATATTCCACACCGCCTTCTGTTATTTTAGAGGGGTTGTCCATAGTCTTTGATTTTAGTGGTTTTGAGGTTGTCCCTGTTGTGGGACGCTCCTTTTTTCGTTTGACTGTTTTCTGAGCCGTACAATTCAGCACGATCCATCCAGTTTATGGCTAAGGCCCGCCAATCCCTCACCTCATTTTCATCGCTGGTTTTCCAATCTCTTTCCTGGTAGTGCTCAAAGAATTTTTTTCCTTCATCGGCAGAAAAACCTTTTTCTTTAAAAAAATATAAAACAGCCTGCCTGTCCTTTGGCTGTTTATTAATGTTTACTTGTTTAGTATTGTTTATATTAGATACCAATGCTTGTCCACTCACGGGACGGTGTTGGTACACAGCTTGTCCATTGGTGGGATGGTGTGGGTACACTACTGGTTCACGTATGGGATGGTACCGTTCCGCAAGCTGTTCCAATTTGGGATTGTACTGTCCCATATCTGGTTCGTCACTTGTCTCGATAATGGCCATCTTGATTTTACTGCCTTTGTACGGATTGCTGGACGGAAAATATGAGAGATAATCCCACTTATCCAGTTCAACAATACACCGATGGTAGGTGGATTTTGAGCCGATTTTGGCCACACGCATTAGTTCCCTGCGGTTAACGAAAAATTCACTTGCAAACCGGCTGCTGTTCCACTCATGGAATAAAGCCATATACAGGCTAATATGGGTCGGGTTCAAACGGTCATCAAAAAAGAACTTTTCAAAAGCCGCATTCAGTTGCTTAATATAGTTCATGATCAATTATTCAAATTTGTTTTGTACCCGATTGGCGGTCATCACGTTTTGGATTTCCTCGGCATCATAATAGATAATTCCTCCAACTTTGGTGTAGGGTAGGGTGCCGTTAATTCTTAAGTTTTGAAGAGTTCCCGGACTTACCTGGAGCAGATCCATCACATCAGAAGATTTTAAATATTTCTTTAAAGTTCCTGATGACTGTTTAGTGATGAGATTTCTAATCTCCTCGAGCAATTCTAGTTTGAACTCCCGAAGATCGTCGGTGGTAATAATACTTGTTGGCATAATAGAACGGTTTTTAAAGAAAGGGACTATCAAATGGTTAAATCTTTTTAATTGATAGCCCCTATCAAGGTTTGACTTTCGTTCTACAAATTTGATTAGGTTTATTGGAATTTGTTCCCCAGTACGACCGTAGTACGGTCAAAAATTAACATCTTGAAATTTGTTGGACTTTGGCTGTTTTTATCCTACAGATTTTAAACCTAAATCTTCAAATAGTATTAAATTAAATGAAGATTGGAATAAAATACCGATTTCGGTAGGTCAACCGTAGTACGGTCTTTTTTTAACAATTTTGGAAGATTGAAAAATGTAAATTTTTATTCTTCACTCTTATCCATTTCGGAAAGTAGTGAAGTCGCTAATTGATCAAGGAATAACGTTCTGCTATTTTTTCTGCCCTTGATGTCCTGGTTGGTTTTGTAGATATCCCTTGGTGTATAATCAAAAATTTCCTGAAGCTTTTGGGAAACCTTGATGATGCTAAGGCCATTCTGGTTCCGAAGTCCATTATACCATAGGGCATAAACCAATTCCACCCAATCTGAATTAGTAAAAGGCCACTGTATTTTTTCGTAGCATGCTGCTTTACCTCTTTTCCATTACGATTATTTTCAAGATTGGACATTCGTTCATCCAGATAAATAACCAATTTATTGTAGGCTTTGAATTTACCTAAGAGCATATCCCTCGGCGTACAAAAATCCGGATCCTGAAAATAGAATTTTGAAGTGGTTATATGAAAGCTATCCAGATAATCCCGGGTGTAATATTCTTTGTCGAAATGGGTTGCCCCGGAATTGACATACTGCCCAAAATCTAAATTGTACAGAAAGAAACGGTTTAGCTTACCAATTTTCTTTTTTATGAATTTAAGCTGGGAGTTTTTATCCGCCTTTGGAAACTGGATTTCAAAGGAATGGACTTCTGAGAAATAAATTAAATGAACAAGGGGAGCCTGTTTTATCGTTTTAAAGAATTCAATTTCGGCTTCAATTGAGTCAAAGCCTTTAGCTATGACTTCTCTTTTAAGTGTAATGAGTAGGTTACGACAGACTTCAATAGAGCGATAGGATTGCTCAAGGATATTCTTACTGTGAAGTTTGATTTCCTTCAGTTCTTCCAATAGCTTGTATGAGGGCAATTCTGTATCCATCTGTAACAATTTTACCGTAAAGCATCATACACTTTTTTATATAAATGGTTAGATAGTCAATTCGAGTCTATCGACTACGAATGATCACAAGGAAATTGGGAGGTACTCTTATGACAGCTAAAGAACCTGCTTGAAGATAATTACAAATAGCGTTATTATCAGTAATTGATGCCGTATTTTATTACGGAAAAGTCCGTATTTTCCTACGGAACAAGAATTAAAAGTTCAATACAGTACCGAAGCTATTTATTCTTTGGCTCGAAGCGGGATATAAATTGACCTCTATTCTTGACCGCAGTTTTTTTAAAAATATTTGAGGCATGTTTAGAAACAGTGCTTTCTGCTATGAAAAAATCTCTGGCAATTTCTTTATAGGATAATCCTCGTAAAATGGATAATGCAATTTCAACTTCCCTTCTTGTCAGATCTCCATAGATTATTTTGTTTTTCAGGGCTTCATTTCCTTCTACTTTTTGAAAAGCAAAGACTTCGAAGGCTTCAGGCTTATTCTTTAGAAAACGAAGGAATCTATTTACTTCAATAACTGTTATTGCATAGAAAGCCAGGTTCATTACGGTGAAGGTTAACCATTGATAATCACCTATAACTGTTAGTATGGGCAAAAGGGCTATGCAAGAGATACTTATGATGGCTAATCTATTTTTTTTAGAAACAAATGAATTTTGATTGTCGATGTTTGAAATTCTTCTGTAAAATAAGCCGAGAAAAATAAATGCTATAATTGAAACTGGGATCGTGAAAAGAAGCCTTGCTGAATCTAAAGAATTTGTAAGGAAGTAGGGAATTAAGAATAACAGAATAAAACTACAACCTATCAGTATAGCAATATTGGGAATAGTGGAACCAAATTTTAAAAATTCAATATCATAGTCCTTATACAAATAATAAATTATGTATACACATAGCGCTATTGCTACGCCATAAGTAATGATGTATTGAACAATTATTGGGTCAGGAAAACTTTCTGTTGGCAGGAATCCCCCGGTTAAGTTATAAGCAATATACAGCAATCCGAGAGTTATATACCTTCTTAGACTCAGGCGTTTCAGTTTCAAATTTTGAATGACAGCAATAAGTACAATAATGGTGTCAATCAACAGGTAAAAAAAAGTTGTCCAATGGATTGAGGTGCCAAACATCATTGTTTCTCATCTTTACGCTCAAATTTATTTGTCTCTAAATTTTTGATAACATTGCTCCAATGAAAAATCTTACCGTTCATAGCCACATAAACATCTGGCTTAAAACTTGTAAGGCACATATTGCATAGCCTAAATTAAATGGAGCATCTGTATTTTGAAAGGATCCCAGAATAAAGGAACCGGTGAGAACTATCGTTTTATTTATTTTTCGTTCTGCTATATGTTTTGCAGTTTCTTCCATAGTGAAAGTACCATGAGATACTAAAATTTTTGAAGGTTTTGAAGTTTGGATTTTTTCTACCAAATACTCCCGGTCTTCAAATGTGATAGATCTGCTGTCTTTCTGGAAAACTTCTTCTATGGAAAAAGAAAATGAAACATTCGCCGCTTCCAGAAAATTACTTAGTGAAATTTTCCCGGTGTTTTGTTCTTGATCATAATCCAGCCCTTCGATGGTGCCACCTGTTGTAAGTATATGTATCAAAATTGTAAGATTTGGGATTTTACGTACTAAAGATAAGGTACTTATTCTTTAGTAAATACTGAATAAGGATTTTTTTGACCAGGAGAAGCTAATTGCCTGTGGCAAACAACCACAAGTTAAGATAGATTGTTGCCACCATTCCTTATTCGCAGTAACACTTGAGATGCGAGTGCCAACATGGGCAGTTCCAGTAAGGGGCCAATTACCAGCGCGAGAGAAATCAATGGATCATTAGGAAATGCCGTCAGAGCAATGGCAAGCGATATAGGTGAATTCCGGGCAAGAGTCGTCAAATTTAGACTTGCTGAATCCTCATAATTAAACTTCAAAAGATAACTTCCAAAACGGCTGACCAGGAAGTTCACCATGAAAAAGATTAGGATTGGGACGAGAAGAATATAAAGCACGCTTAGATTATTAGTAAGATATTCTCCCTGCGATGCAAACATTGCGACAATAGCCAAAGCCAAAAAAATGATTTGTGCAGTTTCAAAAAAGGGAAGGATCTTCTGTTTCATCAGTATCGTTTTTCTCCGTTTAGATCCCCAATATTTTATAAGCTGGGCGAATAGAAATGGAATGAAAAGAACAAGTAAAATACTTTCCCACAAAATTACCGGGTCCACAGAGCCTGTTTTCCCAAAAAACAACAGCAGGTAAACGGGGAGAAGGATCAATTGCAAGATCAAATTTATCGGCAAAACAGCTGCGGCCAAAGAAGTGTTTCCTTTGGCTATTCCTGTAAAGATCAAATACCAGTCTGTACAGGGGGTTACCATCAGCATAACAAATCCTATCCACAAGCTCAAATGTTCCTTTAACAGCAGTAGCCCTAATAGATAAGCAAATATTGGTGTCCAGATGAAATTGATTACCAGGTTGGCTGATATGAATTTAAGATTGGAAAAGCTGGCAAGCAGGTTCCTCAAAGGAATATTCAAAAACAACCCGAAAAGCATGACCATCAGGAATGGGACGATAAGGTATTCTGAAACTATTTTAATAACTGCGATTTGACCCAGAAGCAGGCCCAAACCTACCGCTAATGCTATTATGAAAGTATGAAATTTATTTAATGTGTTCATTAACTGATTATTCTGTGTAAATTCCTGCGCCTACGATGGTGCCTATCCCATAAAAAGTAAGGCATAATGTTCCCAATGATTTATTAGTTCAGCAATTTCTTTTGATTTTATCAGTTCCCGGTTTTTTTAAAGGTTATAAATCCATTCCAGTATATGAAATTTGCAATTTACTGAGTTCTATGCTGAAATTTTTCTTCCATTTTTAAAAGCCTCCCAACTTTCTTTCAGTGCGTAAGGAACAATAAGAAGGGCAGCCACAGGATCTGCCCACCACCAGTCTAGATACTGAACTGCGAGTAAACCGGCGAGTACTGCTACAGTTTGATAAAGACATACAAAGGTGTCTTTAGAATCGGCTATCAACTCCTGGCTATCCAGTTTTTTGCCGTACCTGTATTTATACCAAATCAGTATAGGGTTTACTACTAGTGAAATAAGCAAAATGATAATTCCCAGAGTACTCCAGTCAGGGGCTTCCTTACTAATAAATTTGGTGACGGAATCATAGGTAATGAATATACTGACGAGCAGAAAAGAAGTAGCAATTACATACAGGGTGATCCTTTCCCTTTTTTTCACCCGTTCTTCCTCTATATCCTTTAATTCTCCATTTAACCGCCACCATAGGGTGCTCGCCGAAACAACCTCCACAACACTATCCAGCCCCCAACCAATTAGGGCAGAGCTGCCCGAGGTAAAGCCGGCAAATAGTGAGACACCTACTTCAATGATATCATAGCCTACATTGTATTCCTGAATTTTTTTGGCTGTTTTTAGGTTTTTTTCTCTTTGCTGATCTTTCATAATGTTGATGTATAATTGAATCAAGTTCCATTAGCTTCTAATCCATTTATGAGCTTCCTCCTGAAAAATGGACTCAAAAAAGCCTATTTCAGCGGTAAAAAGTGGTGCCATAAGATCTCTCATCCAACCACGCCATTCTTTACTCCCTACAACAGCAATCCGCTCGAAAGCGTCCTGGAATTGATGTAACCCGGCATCTTTCCAAGTGGTTTTAGCGGAGTCCTGCCGGAAATCCTGCATCTCAAAGTACCAGTGGATTTTACCTGACTGCTCAATTCTTTCTTGCAATGCCGGAATTACCCGTACCCAGTCGGCTTCAGTCAGCCTTGCTATGGCAACTGTTTCGATTAAGTTCTTTTGTGGATTATTTATAATCTTTAGCATATCTCTGAAAAAACAAATGGTTAATAGGAACAAATGGTTCACAGGCTTAAATATTGCTTTGGCCACTGCTAAAAATGTTCAGCACCCAAAACAAGACAACCGCAACATAAACAAATAAGAGAACGAAAAGTGTAAAGACCTGCCAGCGTTTAAATCCGTGTTCATTGCTTTTCCCTCCCCAATGAATGAAAGCGGCATAAAGAATACCGACTAAACCAACAAAACTAAGAACAGTTGCAAACAGCGGGAAATTACTTACCGGAAGTCCCACGATGGCAAGTGGGAAAAAGGCTATAGTGAGTGTTACAGCATGATCTCCGATTACACTGGTCACGGCAGAAGTTATTTGACCACTTTTAGCCACGCTCCAGGTGGCAAAGATTTCCGGCAGTGCGGCCATAGGTGCCGTAATAAATAAACCACCGACTATTTTAGATATTCCAAGGGCAGAAACAATATTTTCTGTGGCACGTACTGTGAAGAAAGCTCCTATGCCCAAAGCTGCCACACCTGCTACTGCGAACCATATCTCTTTCTTTTTCCAGGTTACCTTTTCGCTTTCTTTTTTTCCTCTAAACAAGGCCTGCGTTAAGTAAACTAAGTACATACCCAACATAATCCAGGCATCTACAGGTTGTAGTCCCCGCCATTGAGAGGGCACAGTTAGTACGGCAACTACTGCAATAATTACCAGATAAGGAATGGCTTGTACGGTGACGGCGGTGGGATCCACTTTAAGCAGATGTTCAGAAAGATGCTCTTTATGAGCCTCTTTTGCATTTTTCTTTTTGAGGTACCTGGTCGCTACATAGGCGGTAATTACCATAAGCGGAATGGCAATGACATTCGAGCCGAACATGGTTCCCAGACCAATGTCACTAACCCCGGTAATAGCACTTGTGATATTTATGCCTATCTCAGGGCTGGCCGCTGCCACCCCTATTAAGGCTCCACCGGCAGCGACCGAGAAGCCCCATTGTTTTCTTAGTTTTTTTAAAGGGGTGGCTAAATGTTCAGCGCCCCAATGGGCTGCCCATACAGCAGCAAGCAAAACCAATGCCCATATCCATGTACTCATATCTGCTTTTAAAGATTTTTTTAAGTTCTCAAATTAAATTTCGTTTTTTTAGCTGATGAACATCCTTTATTGCGGACAAGTTTCTTAAACTATTAAAAATTGAAAATTATTTCAATTTATAAAAAGATAAAGGAACTTTCTCCTAAACTTCTGTTAGAACCTTTTTTTATTTCTCTTCTTCCACACTTTAAAAAACAAATTCCAAGAAAAATTAGCCTTGTAAGTCTTTCAAAACAAACCAGAAAAATAAAAATGCTAATACAAAC
>NZ_JAVRHM010000035.1:0-21389 GCF_031846525.1 Autumnicola patrickiae | reverse complement strand
AACTTCAGGATTATTTTCCTTCCATTCTGTCTTTCAATGCCTGAAGATCTGCATTAACATCACCAATGGTGGTGTTGGAACTGTTTTGCGCGGTAGCTTTCTTGGCAGCCTGCTTAACGATCTTCTGCTCTTCCTCTCTGTGAACAGCAGCGTGAGACGCTACCACTCTCTTAAATTCTTTATTGAATTCAATGATCTGGAATTCTGCAGATTCGCCTTTCTTCAGTTTGTTTCCGTCTTCTTTTTCAAGATGTCTCTGTGGAACAAATGCGGTAATATCTTCATTAAAGTCGATAGTAGCACCTTTGTCTACGATTTCAGAAATTTCAGCAGTATGAGTAGTTCCTACAGCGAACTCTTCTTCGTATTTATCCCATGGATTGCTCTCCATTTGTTTGTGACCTAAACTTAATTTACGTCCGTCAACATCAAGTTCCAATACAACCACCTCCAAAGTATCACCTACGTTAGTGAATTCTGATGGATGTTTGATTTTCTTGGTCCATGAAAGATCAGAGATATAAATAAGTCCGTCGATTCCTTCTTCAAGTTCTACGAATACTCCAAAGTTGGTGAAGTTACGTACGATACCAGAATGTTTTGAACCTACAGGATATTTAGAAGTAATATCTGTCCATGGGTCTGGAGTCAATTGCTTGATACCAAGGGACATTTTACGGTCTTCTCTGTCTAAAGTAAGGATTTGAGCTTCAACCTCATCTCCAACATTTACGAAATCCTGAGCAGATCGTAAGTGAGTACTCCAAGACATTTCAGAAACGTGGATAAGTCCTTCAACACCTTCAGCAACTTCGATAAATGCACCGTAATCTGCGATTACAACTACTTTACCTTTTACTTTATCTCCAACTTTAAGCTCATTGTCAAGCGCTTCCCAAGGATGCTGACTCAACTGCTTAAGACCTAACTGGATTCTTGTTTTAGCTTCATCAAAGTCAAGAATTACCACATTAAGTTTCTGGTCTAGCTCTACAATCTCGTTTGGATGGTTGATTCTTGACCAGCTAAGATCTGTGATATGTACAAGTCCGTCAACACCTCCAAGGTCAACAAATACTCCGTAAGAAGTGATGTTTTTAACTGTACCTTCAAGTACCTGACCTTTTTCAAGCTGACCGATGATTTCTTTCTTCTGCTCTTCAATATCGGCTTCGATAAGCGCTTTATGAGAAACGACAACGTTTTTAAATTCGTGGTTGATTTTTACAACCTTAAATTCCATTGTTTTACCTACATAAGCATCGTAGTCACGAATTGGTTTAACGTCTATCTGAGATCCTGGCAAGAACGCCTCGATTCCAAATACGTCTACAATCATACCACCTTTGGTACGACATTTTACGAATCCGTTAACGATAAGACCTTCGTCATGTGCTTTATTCACACGCTCCCAAGCCTTAATTACACGAGCTTTACGGTGAGACAGGATCAATTGTCCTGTAGCGTCTTCACGAATGTCAATTAATACCTCTACAGTATCCCCTTCTTTAAGATCTGGGTTGTAACGGAATTCGTTTAAAGAAATAACTCCTTCACTTTTCGCGTTGATATCAATAATCGCGTCACGATCTGTAATGTTAATTACAGTTCCCGTAACAACCTCATCATTTAATGTATCTACGAAATTTTCTGCTACCAGTTTTTCAAACTCTTCCAGCTTTTGGTCATCAATCGGGTCGATTCCCTCTTCATAATTGTGCCAGTTGAATTCTTTAAGGAATTGCTCAGGATTTTGTTGTTGAGCAACAGGTTCTGGTTGTGAATCTGTAGCCATTCCAGCTACTTCCTGAACTTCAGGTGCAGTAGTTTCCTGAGATTCTTGTTTGTTTGTTTCTTCAGCCATTGCTGATAATAATATTTGTATCCTGTGTTTCTTCGGAAGAAATTCTGCAATTAAAAACACAGAAGTGATTTTAGTATTTGATTTTCAGCCCTTTTTGTTCTTCCGGATAATTGCCAAAAAGGAGTGCAAAAATACAATTAATATTTGAATATTTCAATTATCCTGAAGAAGAAATCTTTATGTAAAATCTTCAACTAAAAACCTGATCTTCTGTAAATAAGAATTCTATTTAAGCTTTTTCAGCTATTTTATCTTTGGCCAGTTTTACAACTTTTTCAAATTGCTCTTCCAGCGTTAAATTTGAATTATCAATTTCAATGGCATCTTCGGCCTTTATAAGCGGGGAATCCTCTCTTGTAGTATCGAGAAAATCCCGCTCCTTAACGTTTTCCAGCACCTCCTGAAATTCCACTTTGGTACCACGGTCACGCAATTCCTTATAACGTCGTTCTGCCCTGGTTTGTGTAGAGGCTGTCATGAAAAGTTTTAAATCTGCATCAGGAAATACAACAGTTCCAATATCACGGCCGTCCATTACAACACCTTTATCCTTACCCATTTCCTGTTGTTGTTTTACCAGCATCTCCCTTATTTCTGAAACAGTTGCAACTTTACTCACATTGCGGGAAACTTCCATTTGCCGTATTTCCTTTTCTACATTCTCCTTGTTTAAAAAAATCTCCCCATGCCCAAGTTCTTCATCAAAAACAAATTTTAAGGAAATAAATGGAAGGTGACGTAGAATAGCTTCAACATCAAAATTAGTTTCGGTGACAAAAAGATTTCGCATAACGTATAACGTAACTGCACGATACATTGCTCCAGTATCTACGTATACATATCCCAATTCCTTTGCCAGTTGCTTTGCTACGGTACTTTTTCCTGTAGAAGAAAATCCGTCGATAGCTATAGTAATCTTTTTATCCATTAAAATCTTTTAAAGTGCGAAAACTGTAAAATTAAGCATTAGATTTTGTAACTCCCTAATTTACCATTAAGGAAAAAGCCCCCAATAAGGTACTTACTTTTTGGAGGCTTTTTACTAATAAGAGGTTAATATCTACAATTTCTTGGCGTTTGTGACTTTCTGCTTTGTGATTGCAATATCAATTACTTCACTCATATCACGTATATAATGAAATTTTAGACCTTTAAGATAATCATCTTTAATTTCCTTTATATCACGCTCATTTTCTTCACAAAGAATAATTTCTTTTATTCTGGCTCTCTTTGCAGCAAGTATCTTTTCTTTTATTCCGCCAACCGGTAAAACCTTACCACGCAGAGTGATTTCCCCTGTCATCGCAATACTTTTCTTTACTTTCTTTTGAGTAAACAGTGAAACCAAAGAGGTTAACATTGTAATTCCCGCACTTGGACCATCCTTTGGAGTTGCTCCTTCCGGCACATGGATATGTACATTATATTGATCAAAAATAGACGGAATTATCCCCAGTTGTTCAGCATTGGATTTAATATATTCCATTGCAATGGTAGCTGATTCCTTCATGACTTTCCCCAGATTTCCGGTAATATTCAGGTTCCCTTTTCCTTTGGAAAGTATAGATTCTATAAAAAGAATATCCCCGCCAACTTGCGTCCAGGCAAGACCGGTTACCACTCCGGCTACATCATTGTTTTCATACTTATCCCGCTGCATCTTTGGACTCCCGAGCACTTCAATAATATCTTCATCTGTTACTTTGATGTTGTACTCTTCTTCCATCGCGATACTCTTGGCGCCATGGCGAACCACTTTAGCAATTTGCTTCTCCAGACCACGTACTCCTGATTCCCTTGTATAGCCTTCCACAATTTTCTCCAGCTGGGATTTGCCAATTTTGATATGATCCTTGGTCATCCCGTGCTCTTCCAGCTGCTTGGGCAACAAATGTCTTTTTCCAATTTCAACCTTCTCCTCTATCGTATAACCGGTAACGTTAATAATTTCCATACGGTCACGCAGGGCAGGCTGAATCGTATTCAAGGTATTGGATGTTGCAATAAACATCACCTTGGAAAGATCGTAGCCCATTTCAAGGAAATTATCGTGGAACTCACTATTTTGTTCAGGATCAAGCACTTCTAATAATGCTGAAGAAGGATCTCCGGAATTACCGATACTCAACTTATCAATTTCGTCAAGAACAAAAACAGGATTGCTGGTTCCGGCTTTTTTCAGGCTCTGAATAATCCTTCCCGGCATGGCGCCTATATAGGTTTTACGATGTCCTCTTATTTCTGCTTCATCGCGCAGTCCCCCAAGGGAAATTCGCACGTACTCCCGGCCTAAAGCCTCTGCGACAGACTTACCAAGAGAGGTTTTACCCACTCCGGGAGGTCCGTAAAGACAGAGAATGGGTGACTTCATATCATTTCTCAGTTTCAGCACCGCCAGGTATTCAATAATCCTGCGTTTTACATCATCAAGGCCATAGTGATCACGGTCCAAAATTTTCTTTGCCCTTTTAAGGTCAAATTTATCTTTACTGAATTCGTTCCAAGGTAAATTCAGGTATAAATCCAGGTAATTTCTTTGGATGGAATATTCCGCAACCTGCGGATTCATGCGTTGCATCTTCGAAAGTTCCTTTTCAAAATGGGACTGGATATTCTCATCCCATTTTTTCTTTTTGGCCCGCATTCGCATTTCTTCAATTTCATCTTCATGTGAAACTCCACCCAGTTCTTCCTGGATGGTTTTCATTTGCTGATGAAGAAAGTACTCGCGCTGTTGCTGGCTCATATCGCTCTGCACCTTAGACTGAATGTCATTCTTAAGCTCAAGTTTCTGAAACTCCACATTCATATATCTTAAGGTAGACAAAGCCCGGTCCTTAAGATCATTGGTTTCCAGAAGTTTCTGCTTCTCCTCTACAGTTAGATTCATATTAGCAGAAACAAAATTGATTAGAAAAGAAGAGCTTTCAATATTTTTAATAGCGAAAGAAGCTTCAGAAGGAATGTTTGGGCTTCCTTTTACAATCTGCAAAGCCAGTTCTTTAATAGATTCTGTAATAGCTGAAAATTCTTCATTATCTACCGCAGGCCGTGCTTCCGGCACCTCTTCTATATTTGCAGTAAGATATGGGCTTTCGCTAACTATTTCAGAAATTTTAAACCGTTTTTTACCCTGGATAATTACAGTGGTATTCCCATCGGGCATTTTTAGAACGCGAAGGATCCTTGCTACAACACCAATCTGGTTAATATCTTTTACAGAAGGATTTTCGACTTCTTCATCCTTTTGAGATACTACCCCAATAATTTTACTTCCGTTATTTGCTTCATTAATTAATTTAATAGAAGCGTCTCTTCCAGCAGTAATAGGTATCACTACACCGGGAAATAACACAGTATTTCTTAGAGGTAAAATGGGCAATGTTTCAGGAAGATCTTCCCTGTTTATTTCTTCTTCATCTTCAGGAGTCATTAGCGGTATTAATTCTGCATCTTCATCTATACCCTGCAATGACAAACTGTCAAGATTAGTAAATTTTGTATTAGCCATATTTTATTTTAGGTCAAACTGTCACTACAGTTTGTAATTTGTACTAAGGTTCAATTTTGTCCCAGCCCTTTATTCACAAGAGGTTCGATGTAGGGACCTCAATTCCTATTCACTATTTCAATTCCTGTGCCATGCTTTTCTTGAAATTAATTTTACCAAAAGTGTAACAAAATGGAAACGGACCTATCTTTATAAGTAGATAACAAGAGTTTTTTTGACACCAACCATCACACATATCAATGATCTTGTTGCCGCATGCCGTAAGGGAGATCAGCGGGCACAAATGCAAATTTACGATCGCTATTATAAAGCGATGTATAACACAGCTTTGCGCATAGTCAAACATTCTGCTGAAGCGGAAGATATCATGCAGGAGGCTTTTTTAAATGCTTTTACCAAAATTGAAAGTTTTAAGGGAGAATCCACTTTTGGATCCTGGTTAAAGAGAATTGTGGTAAACAAATGTGTAAACGTTTATAACAAAAAATTAAAATATGAAGAAATAAGCTATAATGATGAATTGAAAAACGAAATAGATGATTCAGAAGGCTATATAATTAACGAAGAGAATATCAATGAAAAAGTGAAGATGCTATTGTCTAAACTGAATTTGTTAAAGGAAAATTACAGAATGTGTTTAACCCTACATCTAATTGAAGGCTACGATTATGATGAAATTTGTGAAATTATGGATATAAGTTATGCCAACTGCAGAACCACAATTTCCAGAGCAAAAGAAAGCCTTCGTAAAAAATTACTGAACCATGAAGAATGATAATATAGATGAGCTGTTCAAAGACCTCAACTTTGACAATTCTGAGCCTGAAAAGGGACATAGGGATCGGTTTTCCCAAAAGCTTCAGGATAAAAATCCTTCAGCAAAGAAAAGGATCAGAGGCAGAAGCTTATGGGCGCCTTTTACAGGAATCGCTGCAGGTCTTGCACTGCTGGTTTTTTTAGGCGGGACATTATTTAATTCCGAAGCCATGGAAAAATCCGGGGATCTCGCAAGTGTTTCTCCGGAAATGAAGCAAACCCAGGAATTCTATACATCTCTTATTGAAAGTGAATTAAAGGAAATCCAGGAAGAGAAATCCCCTGAAACCGAAGCAATAGTAAAAGATGCGCTTAAACAAATGGAAAAGCTCGACACAGAATATGCAAAACTAAAAAAAGATCTTCTGAAGAGCGGAAAAGATAACCGGGTGATTTACGCCATGATTAACAATTTTCAGCAACGTATAGATCTACTTAATACCGTATTGACCCAAATAGAAGAAATTAAACAATTAAAAAATCAGAATCATGAAAACAACATTATATAAATTGCTGCTATTGGTCGTTCTGGTGCCCTCCATTAGTTTTTGCAACGATTTAAATGGCAAACATACCAAAAGCAAGAAAATTTCTAAAGAATTCAAAGTTTCGGCGACCTCAGATCTTGTTGTAAATAACAGCTACGGAAATATCGATATTTCTACCTGGAACGAGAACCGTGTAGTAATCGAAGTTTTTATAAAAACCAACGGAAACGATGAAGAAACAGTCAGAAGAAAGCTGGATGATATAAATATTGAATTTAGCCAGAATTCTTCGGGAGTATTTGCAAAAACGCACTTTTCGAGGGAGGATAGATCCTGGTGGGACCAGCTTTTTAGCAGCAGTAATAATGTGAACATGGAAGTTAATTACATAATAAAAGCCCCCGAAAGAAATAATGTGGATCTCAATAACGACTACGGCGGGATTTATATTGATCGGCTTCTGGGCAATTCAAAGATCTCCTGTGACTACGGAAAGATCGATATTGGTGAATTAAGAGGCAACTCCAATTATCTCAATTTTGATTATACCAGGAACAGCCATATCGGCTACGTGAAAAATGCTGAGATCAACGCAGATTATTCAGATTATATAATTGAAGAAGCCGAAAGGCTTGATATTAATGCAGATTATACGAACTCACGAATTTTGAAGGTTGAAGACGCTACATTTAACTGTGATTACGGTAGCATTAACATCGAGAAAGCAAGAAGACTTTCCGGAAACGGAGATTACCTGAGCACTAAAATCGGCAGGGTATTTACTTCTTTGGTGCTTAATCTTGATTACGGTTCTGCTTCCATCGAAAAACTTGTAAAAGGTACAAGAGAAGTAGAAATTGATGCAGATTACACCGGAATTAAAATTGGCTATGATGCCGCACAAGCTTTCGATTTCAATATTAAAACCTCATATGGCGGTGTGAAAGGTATCGACGACTTTGAAGTAAACAAAAGAAACGATTCTGGTACGAGTAAAAGTTTCCAGGGTTATCATCTAACCAAGAATAGCGGAAATACTGTAACTATTACTACAAGTTACGGCAGTGTTTCCTTTAACAGACAATAATTAACCATCAATTAAAACCATCAAATTATGAAAAATGTAATTCTACTTGTAACAGTTTTTATTTTAAGCATCACCTCTGCCAATGCCCAGTGGTGGGGAAATGAAAAAGTTAAAGGAAACGGAAAAGTTGTTACCGATAACCGTTCTACATCAGATTATGACGAAGTGCAACTGGAGGGTTTTATGAGTGTAGAACTTATAGCGGGAACCGAAGGTCAAATAAAAGTAGAAGCCGAAAGTAACCTTCAGGAATATATCCTTACTGAAGTCTCTGGCAGAAAACTTAAAATTTCAGTTGAAAAAGGAGTCCAGTTAGATCCTTCCAGAAATCATGATATTAAAATTACAGTTCCTTTTAAGGACCTGGAGGGAGTTTCATTAACAGGTTCCGGAGATATCCGTACCCGCGATAGGATAAAAACCTCAAACTTTGAAGCAAATCTAACAGGATCGGGAGATTTACAACTTGAGCTGGACGCCAATAATTTAGATGGAGCAATTACGGGCTCTGGTGATGTCACTTTTAGAGGCACTGCTAATAATTTTAAGTGCAGGGTTACCGGCTCGGGAGATTTTGAAGCTTACGATCTTAAGGCTAAATTCGTAGAAGCACATATATCCGGTTCGGGGGATATTATGGTTTATGCTTCAGAAAAATTAACAGCAAGAGTAACAGGCTCCGGAGATATTTCTTATAGAGGAAATCCTGAAAAAGAAGATTTTAAAACTTCAGGATCTGGAAGTGTATCTTCTTATTAGAGATCGATAATTGCCAAATTTGAAGCCTCGCTTTAAACAGCGGGGTTTTCTTTTGCACGGTTTAAAACATATCTTTTAGCTTCTCCGGATTTTGGCTGGCATCAGTTCATTGCGAGCGGAGTGAAACGGAGCGCGGCAATCTAAAGTTCGAAGTTCAGACGCAATTAAAATCAAATTAAGCTGAGATTTACACGTTGATCAAATCTTTCTCTCTCCCACACTTTTCTGCGGAACACGTAGGAGTAGAAAAACCCCTGCTATAAAGAAAATTACCAGAAAAAGTATAGAATTGCGAACACTTCCGGTGATCTGGGCGACTATTCCGTATAAAAACATACCTATTACAATACCAATTTTTTCAGAAACATCATAAAAACTGAAATAACTTGCCGTATCAATAGCATTTTCCGGTAGCATCTTGGAATAGGTAGACCTTGACAGCGACTGAATTCCACCCATAACCAGCCCAACTGAAGCAGCAGCAAAATAAAACTGGATTGGAGTGACGATATAATATGCATAGCCACAAATTGCAATCCAGATAAGGTTAATATAAATAAGCGTTTTGATATTGCCAATTTTTAATGCCAATCTCGAGGTGAGCATTGCCCCGGCCACCGCCACCAATTGTATAAGTAAAATACTTACGATCAATCCCGTGGTTGCATCCTGTTCTCCCCAATCCAACTCCTCAATACCAAAATAAGTAGCAATAAGCATAATGGTTTGAACGGCCATGCTGTAGACAAAGAAAGCAATTAAGTAACGGTATAACTGGACGTTTTCCTTCAGCGAAACCCAGATCTTTCTTAGTTCTTTAAAACCGTTAAAAAGAACATTTCGGGTTAAACGCGCCTTCTTATTTCCCTTCGGCAGATAACGATAGGTGTACTGACTGAACCCAATCCACCAGACTCCGGTGAGCACAAAAGATAGTCGTGTGGGCAAACCTTCATTTTCAAATCCAAACCAGTCGTATTTCAGGATCATAACCAGGCACAAAATCAGCAAAATAACACTTCCAATATATCCCATAGAAAATCCCTTAGCACTGGCTTTATCTTGCTGATTGGGAAAAGCGATGTCCGGTAGATAAGCATTGTAAAAAACAAGGCTCGACCAAAATCCTATAAGCGCCAGAAAATAACAAAGGAGTCCGAACCACAAAAATTCCAGCTGAAACCAAAACAACCCAATACAGGAAACAGCGCCCAGGTAGCAAAAGAACTTCAGAAAATTCTTCTTATTCCCAACATAATCTGCAATTCCGGATAAAAATGGGCTAAGCACCGAAACTACCAGAAAAGCTGCTGCAGTTACATAGCTTATAAGGCTGTCATTATTAAAATTGATTCCGAGAAAAGGAACAGTATCATCAATAATTTGTCCGTCCGAATTTCTAACTATAGTAAGCGCACCATAAAAAATAGGGAAAATTGCCGAAGATATTACAAGCGGATAAACCGAGTTTGCCCAATCATAAAAAGCCCATGCATTAATGAGCTTTTTGTTTCCCTTTGGAAGTTGTTTCATAGGTCTAAAAATATAAAAAGCTGCCAAAAAAGGCAGCTTTTCAATATCAATTCTCAATTAATTTTTAAAGTATTCTTACCTAAAACTGGTAACTCCGTACTTTTTAGCTTCAGCCTTAGCTTCAGGAGCCCATTGCGTCAGATTATTTATTCTTGTTTGATTAGAAGGGTGCGTACTTAAAAATTCTGGTGGTGCTTCCCCACTACTTTGAGCAGCCATCCTTTTCCATAATTCCGCCGCTTCATCAGGATCATATCCTGCAATAGCCATTAAAGTTAAGCCAATCCTGTCTGCCTCAGCCTCGTGGCTTCTGCTAAAAGGGAGCATTCCTCCTACCTGGCTACCTAAACCATAAGCCTGGGCTATAATTTGTTGTGTAGCCTGGCTTTGTCCTCCTGCAGCAACACCCACTACAGCCCCTCCAACTTGCTGAAGCTGGGCTGCACTCATTCTTTGTGCTCCATGATCTGCCAGGGCATGGGCAATTTCGTGTGCCATAACTGTCGCAAGACCGGTACGGGTTTCAGCAACATCAAGAATACCGGTATAAATTACTACTTTGCCTCCAGGCATGGCAAAAGCATTCACCTGGTCATCATTCACCAGTTGAACTTCCCACTCAAATCCCTGCATAAAGCCCTGGTACCCGTTAGCATTAAGATACCTTTCTGCAGCAGTAATTATTTCCTGTCCCACCTGTTTTACCATTTTGGACTCGTCTGTTCCTGTTACCACATTCGCTTCTGAAAGAAACTGATTGTATTGCTCGAAAGAAGCCGGGAATAACTGGTCGTTAGAGACAAAATTCAGGTTCTTTTCTCCCGTAAAAGGATTTGTTTTACAAGCCACTACCATCAGCAGCATTGCACTAATCATTATCACTGTTTTTTTAAGACTCATAATATGTTGGTTTATGGATTAAAATTACAAAAGCACCTGTTCTTCCTGAAGCGTTTAAGTAGGATTTAACAAATACAGCAACCAATTATGGTACCAATTTTTATTAGAACTGCTAATTATAAATTTGAAAAAGTAAATAATAGTTAACTTGCCGGTCTATTTTTGCAATATGAAAAAGAAAAACAAAGAAAATATTCCTGTACAGCGTCTTCTAATCCCGGGATATATTCTGGGGGTAAACCAGGTATTAACCAAAGTTTCCCCATACCTGGCCAGTAGGTTTGCCGCGAAGCTTTTTGTGACTCCGTTTAAGTACAAACTACCGGAAAGGGAAAAAGCAATGGATAGCCGGGCTACCCAGAAACGAGTCGCAATTCCGGAAACCGACAGGGAAATTGTTACTTATGAGTATGGGGACTCACCAAGAAAAATTTTACTGGTACATGGCTGGAGCGGCCGGGGAACACAACTTAGTAAAATAGCTGAAGCTTTACTGGAGAAAGGATACAGTACCATAAGCTTTGACGCCCCGGCACATGGTAAAGCCCCAGGCAAAACAAGCATGATGCCCTATTTTATAGAAGCTATCCATTATCTTAATAAATCCCACGGTCCTTTTGAAGCAATTATTGGTCATTCTCTTGGGGGAATGTCTACTTTAAAAGCAGTAAGCGAAGGAGTAAATACGAAAAAACTTGTGCTCCTGGGTACTGCTAACAGTATCACTCATATTACCAAAGAATTTGCCAGGAATATGAAGATGAACGAAAAGGTAGCCGGCAAAATGAAAGCCTATCTGGACAAAAAATTTGATGAGGATATGGATGCATATTCTGGAGCTGTTTCTGCTGAAGGTATAGCAACTCCCACTTTAATAGTGCATGATAAAAATGATGTAGATGTAAACATCAGTTCTGCTTATGAAATAGACAAAGCACTTAAAAATAGTCAACTACATATTACTGAAGGTCTTGGACATCGTCGAATTTTAGGTAATCCAGACGTTATTAACAAAATAGCAACATTCATCGCGGTATGATCTTTGTACTTTTAGAATTAAAAAAAAGCATGAAAAAGTTAATACTCGCTTTACTTGCCGTGGTGGCCATCAGCTGCGATGGTAATGCACAGAAAGAAAAATCTTCAGAAAAATTTGAGGTGACAAAATCTGAAGAGCAATGGAAACAGGAACTTACCAATGCAGAATTTCAGGTACTGCGTAAGGCATCTACCGAAAGACCATTTTCCAGTGATTTAAACGATATAAAAGAACCCGGAACTTTTGTATGTGCAGCCTGTGGCAATGATTTGTATGAAACAGAACACAAATTTATGAGCGGTACCGGATGGCCAAGTTTTGACCGTGCAATTGAAGGTGGAGTGGCTTATGGTAGGGATTCTAAATTAGGATATAGCCGCGATGAAGTGCACTGTGCAAAATGCGGCGGGCATTTAGGACATGTTTTTAACGATGGTCCCCGTGAAACTACGGGAAAAAGACACTGCATTAATGGAATTGCAATGGACTTTGAACCAGCAAAAAAATAAAAAACTATGAAAAAGTACACTATAGAGAAATCTGAGGAAGAATGGAGAAAACAACTTTCTGACGAGCAATACCGTGTTCTTCGGAAAAAAGGAACCGAAGCTCCTCATACAGGCAAATACAACCTTCATTTTGAAGAAGGGGAATATAAATGTGCTGCCTGTAATACTAAGTTATTTGAGAGCGACGCAAAATTCGAAAGTGGCTGCGGATGGCCAAGCTTTGATGAGGCCATAGAAGGAAAAGTAGAATACGTTCAGGATAAGACTTTTGGAATGATTCGTACGGAAATTTTATGTGCTACCTGCGGAAGTCATTTAGGTCATGTATTTGACGATGGTCCTACGGAGACAGGACAAAGATACTGCGTGAATTCAGCAAGTATAGAATTCAAGAAATAATTTAAAAAGACAACATTATGAAAAATATTTTAGCCATTATATGCTTTATCAGCTTTGCTGTAACTTCCTGTTCTACTGAAGGTCCTCAAGGCCCACGTGGCCCACAAGGTCTTGCAGGTGAAGATGGCCTGGATGGTTTGGGCTATACTTTTGAAGAAACAGTGAACTTTGAATATTTTGAAGATGCCAACCAGTATTCTGTAGTTATAGATATTCCGGAAGAGGTAGCAACCATAAATCCTGATGCAGATGCTGTATTTGTTTACAGGCTCGAAATTGTTGAAGGTCAGGATGGAAATGATTTGGATGGCTGGAGTTTAATTCCGCAGAACTTCTTTTTAGAGGAAGGGACTATTCAATATGTCTACAACCATACCGTTGGAGACGTTGAAATTATTATTGATGGAAATTACGATTTAAGCAATTTAGATTCTGGCTTTACTCAAGGACAGACGTTTAGAATTATCGTAGTACCTTCAGATACTTTTACCACTTCAGGAGTAGATCCTGAAAATATGGAGGCTGTTTTAAAAGCTATGGATATCAAGAAAAAAAAGTAAATTAATCTGATATATCTTATCAGATAAGTTATAAAAGCTTACCCAGTGGGCAGGCTTTTTTTTGTGAAAATTATTTACATAGCAAAGAAAACTGCTCCACCTTTTCGGGTAATTTCATATCTTCACTAAACCAAATAAATAACCAAAACTAATTATGAAAAGAATTTTTACACTACTTTTTATCTCCGCTTTTCTATTCACAGCATGTTCAGATGATGGAGAAATGGGTCCTGAAGGACCACAAGGTGAACAGGGACCTCCAGGGCCTGAAGGACCCCAGGGGCCACAGGGTGAACCTGGTCCTGCAGGTGGACCTGAGGGACCACAAGGGCCGCAGGGGGAACCTGGCGAATCAATTACCGGCACTGTGCTGGATTTGGAAGTATCTAACTTTACTGATGATAATGACTATACACTCTTCCTGGATTTTGAAACGGAGGGAATCGATGTTGAAGAAGATGATGTCGTATTTGTTTATATGGCCGTTGGCCAGTATGACGATTCTGATGGAATACCTTACTACGTTTGGCGCCAGCTTCCGCAGATATATTACACAGATGATGGAGAGCAAATTCAGTACAATTTTGACTACACATTCTTTGACGTCACTATCTTTATAGACAGCAGTATCCCTTATGAAGATTTTGACACCATAGACGCTACCTATACCGATAACCAGTTATTCAGAGTTGTAATCGTTCCTGCGACTTTTGCTGAAGCGCAAGGTGTGGATATCTCAGATTACAATGCAGTCATGGACAAGCTGAATTTTGATTCTTCAAAAATCAGAACGGTTTCCCCAGGCAGCAAATAATATTATATGTCTTTTTCAAAAAAAGCTTATCCTTCCCGATAAGCTTTTTTTAATTCCGTTTATTTCAAATAATGCCAAAGCATAATGCTTTCAGTTTAGGCTATAATTCCTTAAATTCGCTACTTCTATAACCGATTAAAATTATTCCGAATATGAGTAAATACGATGTCATAGTGCTAGGTAGTGGCCCAGGCGGTTACGTAACTGCAATTCGTGCTTCACAATTAGGTTTTAAAACTGCAATTGTAGAAAAAGAGAATCTTGGTGGTGTTTGTCTAAACTGGGGATGTATTCCCACTAAAGCCCTTCTTAAAAGTGCCGAAGTTTTTGACTACCTAAAGCATGCCGACGACTACGGATTAAAGGTAGAAAATCCAGATAAAGATTTTGGAGCTGTAATTAAAAGAAGCCGCGACGTTGCCAATGGAATGAGCAAAGGGGTGCAGTTTCTTATGAAAAAGAACAAAATTGATGTAATCGAAGGCTTCGGAAAACTGAAAGCGGGTAAAAAAGTTGCTGTTACAGATAGTAACAATAAAACCAAAGATTACGAAGCAAAAAATATCATAGTTGCAACAGGAGCCAGATCACGGGAATTGCCAAACCTTAAACAGGACGGCAAGAAAGTTATCGGTTACCGTGAAGCTATGACGCTTGAAAAACAACCTAAATCTATGATTGTGGTTGGTTCGGGAGCTATTGGAGTAGAATTTGCACATTTCTACAATTCCATGGGAACAGACGTTACTATTGTAGAATTCCTTCCTAATGTGGTTCCTCTTGAGGACGAAGAGGTTTCTAAACAATTCGAAAGAAGCATCAAGAAAGCCGGAATTAAAGTAATGACCAATTCTTCAGTAGAAAGTGTTGATACTTCCGGAAAAACTGTCAAGGCCAAAGTGAAAACCAAAAAAGGTGAAGAAACACTGGAAGCCGATATTGTGCTTTCTGCAGTGGGAATTAAAACCAATATAGAAAATATTGGACTTGAGGAACTGGGAATCAAGACTGAAAAAGATAAAATCATTGTTGATGATTTTTATAAAACCAACGTTTCCGGCATTTACGCTATTGGAGATGTAGTTCACGGTCCTGCCCTTGCACATGTTGCTTCTGCGGAAGGAATTCTTTGTGTGGAAAAAATTAAGGGAATGAAAGTAGAGCCTCTTGACTACGGAAATATCCCTGGTTGTACCTACGCTACTCCTGAAATTGCCTCGGTTGGAATGACTGAAAAGCAAGCTAAGGAAGCCGGTTACGAACTAAAGGTTGGAAAATTCCCATTTTCGGCATCAGGAAAAGCGAAAGCTGCCGGAAAATCTGATGGTTTTGTAAAAGTAATCTTCGATGCGAAATACGGAGAATGGCTGGGTTGCCATATGATTGGCGCCGGAGTTACAGATATGATTGCTGAAGCTGTCTTAGGCCGAAAACTAGAAACTACAGGTCACGAAGTGCTAAAAGCAGTGCACCCTCACCCAACAATGAGCGAAGCAGTAATGGAAGCTGTTGCCGCCGCTTATGATGAAGTAATTCATATCTAGACGGTAGACAAAAAATTTGAAAAATCCCGAAAAACTGAAATGGTTTTTCGGGATTTTTTGTTTGTGGTTTATCGTTTGTAGAATAAAGGCCGATAATTGCCATTTTAGAGGCACCTCCATAAGTCCCTTCTGAATAAAGAAATCATACGGAGAAGGTCAGTTGACTACGTCGGGTGTTTTTAGTTTGTAGCTTTTAATCCGAATTGAAGTTGGAAATAACCGGCCTATCGAAAGTTTATCGTGAAATTTGAGGTGAAGGCGCCGTAAAATTTTATGCTGTTTGAGCTGTAAAAAATTATGTGCTTAGCAGGAGTATGACAGCGAGTTCATAAAATTTAGGTGTCGAACGAAAAATTTAGATAAAGTTTCGTAAGCCTTGATTTTTTGTTTCTTTTTCATCTAAGGAAAAAGAAAAAAGGTTTTAAGAAGTTAAAGCCATGGGGAGGAGACAGGAGAAATAATGGCCGATAATTGCCATTTTTGAGGTACCGCTTAGAAGCACCCCTCCTTTTCAAGGAGGAGTGGCCGTAGGCCGCGGTGGTTATTTTGGAAGCAGGTCGCAGTACCAGAACTTCGAATCCCAGGTCTGGTCCTCGTCAGAAAAGCAGTTATCTTCCTTATTTTTTTTCGGGGAATAGGATTTTTCCACCTTCTCCCCTATTTCAAAAGCTATCGGATTTTGAAAAATAGGTCCGTCAAATACGAAGCTGTGAAATTCGCCATTTTCGCCACAAGGATCTACACCTTCAGGTAAATCGTCTAAAAAAGCCTGATCAATTATTCTTCCGCAGAAAGATTTATCGAGCACTTTAGCATTCACACAAACAACAATAGCTTTAAAATTCAGACTTAAAAACTTCTCAATTAATTCCGAAGAATCTTTTTTCCAAAGCGGGTAGACTCCCTTTAATCCTGCCCTTTTTAGCTGCTCTTCACGAAAATCCCTCAGGTTTTCGAGAAAAATATCCCCAAAAATGCTATAGTTAAAACCCTCCTGAAGCAGTAATTCTGTTGCCTTCTCCATTTTGGAATTATACTCCTCCATAGAGACAGCACCATTTAAAGCAATCACCTGAAGTGGCAACCCAATGCTCATTGCCTGCTGAAAAAGTAACTCATTCCGCAGTCCGTGCATCGAGACTCTGTCTACAGCGGTATTAATCGTCGTTACCAGCTTTTCTACGGAATATTCTTTTTGCTGCTGAAGTTTATACAGTGCTAAAGCTGAATCTTTACCGCTACTCCAGTTTAGGTAAGCTCTTTTCATTCTTCATCCTTAATAAAGCTGGTAATCGCCAGATCATAGCTTTTAAGTCCGAAGCCCAGGATAACCCCCTTTGCATTCGCCGCTATAAAAGATTTATGACGGAATTCCTCACGAGCATGAGTATTAGAGATGTGAACTTCTACCACCGGAGTTTCGATCGCTTTTACAGCATCGCCAATAGCCAAAGAAGTATGAGTATAAGCGGCCGCATTAAGTACAATACCATCAAATTTATGGTTTGCCTCATGCAACTGATTAATAATTTCACCCTCCATATTACTCTGAAAATAGGAAAGTTCTATCCTCCTAAACTTAAACTGCAGTTCTGTAAAGTAATCTTCAAAAGTTTTGTTTCCGTAAGTTTCCGGCTCGCGGGTTCCTAATAAATTGAGATTAGGACCATTGATAATAAGTATTTTCATACAGTAAATATATAGAAATATGAACATATCTTCTTAAGCGTGGAAAACGAAAAGCAAAAAAGCAGGATCTCTCCTGCTCTTTGAGAAAATATTTTAAATTTACAGTCCGAATTCCAGACCTATATTTAAAGTGGAAACCGTTGCCTCATCAATGCTGATTCCTGAATAGGAAGCGACAAGTCCAAGGTTACCAAGTGTAATTCCCACTTTTGGCCTGTAAAAAACTCCCCCATCATTCCCGTCGTTCACTCCAATTGCATATCCCAAATCTGCACCAATGAAGAAAAATGGCAGGTTCACACGTCCCGATGCAGCTATGGGTACAAACTGGAAATCATCTACTTCCCAGGAAATATCTCCTTCTTCTCCATCTTTTCCGAAGAAATGAGAATATCCTGCAAGGGCACCCACTTCTACGATATCTGCCAGGCTAAATAAATAAGTAATATCTGCACCGGCATTAAAATCGGAAATATCTTTAGCGTCTCCCATAGGAAGACCACCGTTAATTCCGAGCTTAATTTCTCCCTGGCTAAAGACTGAGCTTGATCCAAGCAAGACTAAAGCAATTGCTAATAAAAGAGAATTTTTCATTTTATAATAATTTAGTTGGTTTACTAATTAAATGTAGATAAATAAAGCACACATATCTGAATATTAACACATTACGGAAATTACACGCATACAATTCTGGAGAATTAAAAACTCCTTTAATCTCAGCGATAAAGTCTACACTTATGGCCGATTTTAAAAAAATATCCTCTGTGAAATTTTAAAATCTAATACTTCAAATAGGTCCCATTAACTAGAAAAAAATTCAGTGCAGGTATTTTTTATAAATTGAAAAAAAAAATTAAAGGTACTTTTTAGCATTAAAAAAAGCGGACAAATTGCCCGCTTTAAAGATCATTTATAATTGATTCTTAGAACATATATCCAACACCAGCCTGGAAAACAGAATTATGAACATCATAATCTTCAATTAAATCTGTAAATCCATAATTATACCGTCCCTGGATAAAAAAGCCGTTATTAAATTTGTACTCCAAACCGGCAACACCGCCAAACTCGAAATCTTTAACAGCGCTAACGTCTGAGACATCAGTATCTCCTCCATCCTGTAAAGGTGCACTGTCAATTTCCTCATTTACTTTAAAGTTAAAAGAAGGTCCGGCTTGTACACTAAGACCTTCCACAAGATAAATTTTTGCCAAAACAGGAACAGTAATATAATCGACTTGATATTCCACGTTATCATCAATGTCAAAAAGGTTGTCTTGTGCATCATCTACAAGATCAAAACCCTGTGCAGAATAAAGTACTTCCGGCTGAATGGAAAACTTATCGGCCAAAGGTATTTCTGCTAACAAACCTAAATGAAAACCTGTACGCATATCAGGATCCTCAAATCCTCGAATCCCATCACCGGTAAAGGTTGAGAAATTAACACCACCTTTAATTCCGAATTGTGCAAATTCCTGTGCATTTACTGCTGTAGTTGCAAGAAAAGCCATTGCAACCATTAAAATCCCTTTTTTAAATTTCATAATTTTCTTTTTAAAAGTTGAAGCAAATGTAAGATTCAGCTCGTTAATGAAATGTTTAAATAGGGCTAAAGTATTACTAAGAAAGCGGTCGAAATTGTTCTTATATTTAACGCATGAAATGGGAAAATGCGCTAAAAGATTATTGTCATTATTTAAGGATAGAAAGAGGGCTTTCGGCAAATTCTATCGAGAATTACAGTCTGGATATTTTAAAGCTTATCAAGTTTCTGGAAGCCAATAACATAAGAATTTCGCCCCTTCATATTTCTGAAGAAACCCTTCAGCAATTTGTATATGAAACTGCCAAAACTTTAAATGCACGATCACAGGCAAGGATAATTTCCGGTTTACGAGGATTTTTCAATTTTTTAATATTCGAAGATTACCGAAAAGACAATCCGTTGGATTTAGTAGAATCCCCAAAAATCGGAAGAAAACTACCCGAAACCATTTCTACAGAAGAAATTGATGAAATTATTGCAGCCATAGATCTTTCTAAAAATGAAGGTGAACGCAATCGGGCTATTATTGAAACTTTATACGGCTGCGGATTACGGGTTTCGGAATTGATCGATCTAAAAATCTCTGGTCTCTTCTTTGAAGAGGGTTTTATAAAAGTGACCGGAAAAGGCGACAAACAACGTTTTGTTCCTATTTCTGAATATACAAGGAAGTATATTAGTATCTACAGAAATGAGGTGCGGGTCCATCAGGAAGTTGAAAAATCATCATCAGATACATTATTTTTAAATCGAAGAGGAAAAAAACTCACCCGCGCAATGATTTTCACTATCGTAAGAAGGCTCGCAGAAAAAGCAGGGATCCACAAGAAAATTAGTCCGCATACTTTTAGACACTCCTTTGCAACGCACCTTTTGGAAAACGGAGCCGATTTAAGGGCTATTCAGCAAATGATGGGACACGAGAGCATCACTACCACAGAAATTTATATGCATGTAGACAGGAGTCATCTACGCCAGGTAATGGAAGAGTTTCACCCAAGGAGATAATTGTTAATTTGGAACTTTATGCTTAGAGTTGGAGTAAAACTTTCCTTCCGGCCGATAATTGCCCTTTACGGTACTCTCTTTAAAGCACAATAATTCACCAAAAACCAAAATTTTATTTCGTGGATTCGCTGGGCCACAGACCACAGGTCAATAATTGCAATTTTAAGGTTGCACCTTATCCCTCGCCTCATTTTCTAAAGAAGGGATGGCCGAAGGTCAGGATGGTCAGAATCTTCTTTTTATTAAACTTCTGCTAAACCACCTAAATTCCTCCGGAAAACCTGTGAAAATTGGTACTTTAAGAAAAAAACAAATACTATGAATAAATTGAAATTTAGAAATGGCGACGAAGTGGATGCCATCGGACTCGGTACCTGGAAATCTGAAAAAGGTAAAGTGGGCGAGGCTGTAAAAATAGCTCTAAATTCCGGTTACCGGCATATTGATTGTGCATCAACCTATGGCAACGAAGCAGAAGTTGGAGAAGCTTTTTCAGAAATATTTTCAGAACGAAAAGTAAAGCGGGAAGATGTGCATATCACCTCCAAATTGTGGAACAATGCGCATAAAAAGGAGGATGTTATTCCGGCGCTAAAGCAAAGTTTAAAAGATCTTCAGCTGGATTATCTTGATCTCTATCTTATCCATTGGCCGGTTGCTTTTAAACCAAGTGTCGCTGCCCCTAAAAGTGATGATGATTATCTTTCTTTGCAAGAAGCGCCAATTATTGAAACCTGGAATATGATGCTGGAAGCAAAAAAACAGGGACTGGTAAAGCATGTGGGTGTATCGAACTTCAGTATTAAAAAATTGAAAATCCTGATGGGTGAAACAGAAGAAGTTCCAGAAATGAACCAGGTAGAACTTCATCCTTATCTTCAGCAAAACGAACTGTTGAAATTTTGTAAAGAAAACCGAATTAATGTTACCGCTTTTTCACCACTTGGTAGCGGCGACAGACCAGATGGCATGAAGGCTGATAACGAACCTTCCTTACTTGAGAATGAAGTTATTACGAAAATTGCCAAAAAACATAATGCTTCTGCAGGCCAGATCCTGATTAAATGGAGTGAATATCGTGGTACAGGTGTAATTCCAAAAAGTACTAATGAAGGTAGAATAAAGGAAAACCTTGAAAGTGCAAATATTAAACTTGATGAAAATGACCTTAAAGAAATTGCAGATTTAGATCGGCATTTTAGATATGTAACAGGAGAATTCTTTGTTACTGAAGGAAATTCTTATGAAAACATTTACGATGATTAATTGTAGTTAATGTCTAGTCCTAAATAATCGATACAGATTATTAAAGGATTAAAT
>NZ_JAVRHM010000034.1:0-28681 GCF_031846525.1 Autumnicola patrickiae | reverse complement strand
TCAAAAGACAAAGGATTTTCTTGAGCAATATACAAGACAGGATAGACTGGTAATAGAACAGAAACTAAATCTTTCAGAAAAACAGAAAATCCAATTCATAACCAGGCTCAATTTTTTATACAGGCCCGAAAATCGGCAGTACTACTATTCCTTTTTAAAAAAAAATTGTTCGACTGAGATTCGAGATTTGTTGAGCGAAATAGGGGTGAATTTTCCCAAAGAAAATTTGGAGGTATCTTATAGACAATTAATTAATTATCATCTTGCTGATCATCTCTGGCTGAGATTTGGCATCAACCTATTATTAGGAAAGTCAATAGATCAAAACTCTAATAAATTTGAAAGTACCTTTTTGCCAGTATATCTAAAAGAGGAAATTAGTGATTCCCAATTGAATGGAAGACCGCTGGTGAAGTGGGAACAGACCTTAAATAGGGTTGAAAATAAACAGAAAAGAAGTCTTCAATATTGGCTTTCCCCAATCCTGATTTTTTCTCTTTTATTTTTACTTTTTCTTTTTTGGTTTCCTCGGCCAGCTCAAATAGCAGTAATAGTTTTAATAGGTGGAGTGGGCCTGGTGCTGTCGTTGATGTGGTTTTTTTCTGATCATCTGGAGGTTCGAAATAATTTAAATATTCTTTGGTGTAATCCCTTATATCTACTATACCTTCCTTTAATGATCAAAAATAAATCAAGAATTCTATTGGCTTTTTTATTAATGACATTATTATTTAGTACAATTTTTATTTGGCTACTAGGTCTACAATTATTTGATATTGCTATTATACCTATATTATTGATATTGGTAATAGTAAACTATATACAAATTAGAAAATAGAGTGCAAAAAACATTATTCCTCCAGAAGGGTGTCCAGACACTGAATAATTCAGCATACAGGCAAAGAAATGAAATGTCTATGTCTTTGATGAAACCGGATAGCCTGCGGGGGTTCCTAAAAATTCAAAAGAGCTACTGGGAAACATACATTGGTAAATGGGAGAAAGATGAAGAGCAAAAGTGCCTTTGCCGGAGTGGTTTCAGGCAGAAGAAGTAAACCTGCTGCTAAAAGGATTTTGTAACAATTGTATCCGGATAAAGGACAACTATTATAACGAATATTAAAAATAAAAAAAGAGATAATGGAGAAAACAACATTTAAGATAACCAAAATGGATTGCCCTTCGGAAGAGCAGATGATCCGGATGAAGTTGGAATCTTATGCTCAAGTGAAATATTTGGATTTTGATATTCCCAACAGGAAATTGGAAGTATATCATGTGGATGGCATTGAAGATATACAAACATCAATAGCCGGTTTAAACCTTGGGGATTCTTTAGAGGGAACCGAAGAAGCCGAGCCTCCCGTAATAGAAGACCAATCCAAACAGAAAACAATCCTTTGGTGGGTCCTGGGGATAAATTTCGGCTTTTTCATTATCGAAATGACCACGGGTTGGATTTCGTCTTCTATGGGCCTTATTGCAGATTCTTTGGATATGCTGGCAGATTCTATCGTGTACGCGCTAAGCCTATTCGCCGTTGGTGGTGCCATTTCCAGGAAAAAGAAAGTGGCAAAGTTTAGCGGCTACTTTCAAATGGCGTTGGCAACACTTGGTTTTGCAGAGGTATTAAGAAGGTTTTTTACCAGTAGTGAAACACCAATGTTCCAGTGGATGATCATAATTTCCATTTTAGCCCTACTGGGGAACCTAATTTCGCTCTGGTTGATAAACAAAGCTAAAAGTAAAGAAGCCCATATGCAGGCCAGTGCCATTTTCACTTCAAATGATATTATTGTAAACGGCGGGGTGATCCTGGCCGGTGTTTTGGTCTATTTCCTGGATAGCAAATGGCCCGATTTGGTGATTGGCGGAATCGTTTTCACGTTTGTGATGCGGGGCGCAATAAGAATATTGAAACTATCGAAATAACTTAAATATGTGATCCGCAATATGTATAGTTAATAAAAAGATGATTATGAATAATCGAAATGTAGCATTATTGATTTTACTGTTGTTAGCAATAGACCAGGCCATAAAGATTTATGTGAAGACCCATTTTTATTATGGCGAGGAGTATTACATATTTGGCCTGGATTGGTTTCGCTTACATTTTTTGGAAAATCCCGGGATGGCCTGGGGCTTTAAATTTGGGGAGGGATATCTGGCAAAGCTTGTTTTGATCCTATTTCGCTTCGTAGCCGTAATTTGGGGGACTTTTTATATCAAAAAGATGATATGCGAGGGATATGCAAAGATCTTTATAATCTGTGCAGCATTTATATACGCAGGTGCATTGGGTAACTTGATTGACGGCGCATTTTACGGACTGATCTTTGAAAAAAGTGATCCGGCAGTACAAAACGTTGCAGAAATATTCCCGTCAGGGGGTGGATATGCTGGATTTTTAAATGGCAATGTCGTGGATATGTGGTTCCTTCCCATTATTGATACAAGGCTTCCGGAGTGGCTGCCATTTTGGGGAGGTAATCAATTTACTTTTTTTGACCCTGTATTTAATACCGCAGATGTCTGGATTAGCACGGGAGTGATTTTACTCCTGATCTTTCAAAACAAACACAATAAAGACCAGAAAATATCGAATAAGAAAAAGTTGAAATATACTGAGGGTAACAGAAAAATTATAAACAACGATTAGTTATGAACGTTTGGCTTTGGGTAGTAGTATTGGGATTGGCAGCTTGGGCTGCCCATTGGGGTGCGGACCAACTCTTGACGCCTTTAAAGATGCTCCGTAAGCAATGGGGGCTTACAGCTTCTGCAGGAGCAGCTTTCCTTGCCATTGTGACCGCCAGCCCCGAGGTAGCTGTAAACGTTACCAGTGCAGCCCGGGGAGTATCGGAAATTGGTCTGGGCAACCTTTTGGGTTCCAATATAATTTCCATTCCGTTGATGGTTAGCATAGCCTATTTCGCTTCCAGAAAGCAATTTAAAAATAATAAGGAACACCAAAAACATCTGGATGCCAACCTACTGGCTCTGAACAAACGTTCTGTTTCGGTATTGTCCATCCCCTACCTGGCAATCATTGCTTTGGTAGCTATACTAACCCTTCCCAAAGCCTGGCGTGGATTACAACCCATCGATGGCTATATTATGCTGGCTGCCTATGCTGCTTTTTTAACGCATGCCATTATAAAAGGCAGGGAAAAGGGCGAAAAAGTAGAATGGGACAAAAAGAAAGTCTGGTTATCCGTGGCCGGGGCCCTGGCCATAGCTGTGGGTGCTTTTTTTATTGTTAAGGCAACAGAAAATATTGTTTCGGCCCTGAATATTTCTGAAATCGTTGGGGGATTGTTCATCACGGGTATAATGACCACCGCGCCTGAAATATTTAAGACCTGGAGCGTGGTGAAAGGAGGCGAAGTAACGGCAGGCACCACTAGTGTTATCGCAGATAATGCTGTTACGATGACGGTCGCCTTTTTCCCGTTGGCGCTGGTTACTACCCCTATCGAAGATTTCCAGTTGTTTTGGGTGAATCTTGCCTTCGTTGGACTGATGCCGCTTTTGTACTCCCTTTTTGTCCATCAAAGCAAGGAACTTCACGGTTTTAGCAGATGGCAGATATTCGCGTTCGATGCAGCCTATATCGTCTATCTATTGACAATGGTATTTTTTGTTCTAAAACTATTTTAAAATAAAACATATATGAAAAAGAAAAAACTAAATCTAAGAGACCTCAAGGATCCTTCAATTGAAAATAAGGTTTCATCACAACTGAGCATTAAGGAATACATCCCTTCCATATTCAGTTTTGTGATGTTGATAGCGGGAATTGCTATTGATTACTTTGATGCCTTTCCGTTTTTTAAAGGTTGGGTACGAATCGCTTGGTATGCGGTAGCCTACATCCCCGTTGGTTTTCCTGTTATAAAAGAGGGATGGAAAAGTATCAGGGACGGTGATTTCTTTACCGAATTCTTCCTAATGTCTATCGCAACCTTAGGGGCGTTCGCCATTGGGGAATACCCGGAAGGTGTGGCCGTAATGCTGTTTTACGCCGTGGGCGAACTTTTCCAAAACGCAGCTGTAAAACGAGCAAAGGGCAACATAAAGGCGCTTCTTGATGTACGTCCTAATGAGGCCGTGGTGTATCGGAACGGCGATTATGTTTCGGTCGATCCCGAGACCGTTGAAATTGGAGAAAAAATACAAGTGCGCGTAGGTGAAAAGTTCCCTTTAGATGGCCAATTGCTATCTAAAAAAGCATCGGTCAATACCGCAGCGATTACGGGGGAAAGCAAACCCGACACCATTGCCAAAGGAGACAAGGTTTTTGCCGGGAGCATCAATCTAGAAGGTGTTGTAGAAGTGGAAACCACCAAGGAATTTAAGGATAGTTCCATTGCTCGAATTCTCGATATGGTGCAAAATGCCACAGCACGTAAATCAAAGACCGAACTGTTTATAAGGAAATTTGCACGCATCTATACTCCTATCGTAGTTTTCTTAGCAGTATGCTTAACGTTTTTACCTTATTTTTTTGTGGACGGGTACGTATTTCAGGAGTGGTTATACCGGGCCTTGATTTTTCTGGTAATTTCTTGTCCCTGTGCATTGGTGATTTCCATTCCCCTGGGTTACTTCGGTGGGTTGGGTGCAGCATCCCGAAACGGTATTCTATTCAAGGGTGCATCCTTCTTGGATGCAATGACCCAAGTGAATACGGTAGTAATGGACAAAACAGGAACCGTTACTCACGGGGTATTCAAAATAAAGGAAATCAAACCCATAACATTAGAAAAGGCAACGTTTATGAAGTACCTGATGGCGATGGAAGAACAATCCACACATCCCATTGCCAAGGCGATCTTGGAATATAAAGCGGACGGTTCTGATTATGAGGCCACCAATGTTTCAGAGGTTGCCGGAAAAGGATTGAAAGGGATGGTCAACGGAAAAACAGTACTTGTAGGTAACAAAGCATTGATGACCTCAAACAGTATTGAAGTTCCTTCGGAAACAGATGGTATTGTAGAATCAATTGTTATGGTGTCTATTGACGGAAAATTTGAAGGTTATGTAACCATTGCAGATGAATTAAAGGATGATGCACACCAAGCCATTAAACAAATTCGAGATTCAGGAATTTCCAGGATTATAATGCTATCAGGCGACAAGGACTCTATTACACAACAAGTTGCAAAAGAGTTAAATATCGATTGGGCAAAAGGTGGATTGTTGCCTGAAGACAAATTGAACGAAGTCGAAGAACTCAAAAAGCAATCCGGAACCAAAGTAGCATTTATAGGCGATGGTATTAACGATGCCCCGGTTTTGGCGATAAGTGATGTTGGCATTGCAATGGGTGGTTTGGGTAGTGATGTGGCCATCGAAACGGCGGATGTCATTATCCAGACCGACCAACCCTCTAAAATTGCAAGGGCAATAAAAATAGGTCGGTCTACAAGACGCATCGTATGGCAGAATATTGGTCTGGCTTTCGGTGTAAAAATTATCTTTATGATTTTGGGCGCAATTGGTATGGCCACATTGTGGGAAGCAGTTTTTGCAGATGTTGGTGTCGCATTTCTGGCTATTCTCAATGCGGTAAGATTACAGAAAATGAAATGGGACTAATTTAAAATTGGGAGAAGCAAATAAAGAATAAAATCTCTAAAAATCGTAGAAATAGAAGGCAAAAAAAAGAGATGAAAAACCCATAAAAAGTACTGTGCCTATGAAAGACAGATTGTACGGCACCCTAGCACTTGTCGAAATTACCATAGTACTTATAATTTATTTTTTCGATGCCATTTTCTACTTTTTTTACCTGCTTTTTTCGAATTGATACTATTCAAAAGATTTTTTAATTTATCTAATACTGTCGGGAGTTGAAAAATATAATGTTTACCTAGTTCATTTATATAAATGACATCGCCTTCCTCTTAAAGATTGAATTTTTCTAAGGTTCAGGGATTGTCCTTATTGCTTGTTGAACAGTGTCTTGATTACTCAAAATTAAATTATGTCATTAAACAGAAGAATAAGAAGAAGGGAGAAAAGGTCTAAAAGTAAAATAACTAAAAGAGATAAGCTATGGGCAATTATGGCCCTAATTGGAATTTTTATCGCAGCCCTTCTCTTATTTCATTTCTTTATAAAAGATTTGGTATATGGTTAAATTTGAAAATTGCTTAATAGAGTAACTCCGTATGGATTAATTAACCACTTCTTCCAGTAAAGTTTATTTTAAAGCGTATCTTTGTTTTTATTTAGTCTAAATAATATTAGTGATTTTTATAATAGTTTTTTATGTTACAACACAGGCGTTATATAAGTATTTTTCTAATAAGCTTCATTGCCTTATTAAGCTCGAACATCTATGCCGGCACGGCCAAGGACGACTCTAATATTCAGACCATTATACATTTATTGGACTATCTATCAAAAGATTATCCAGCAGCGGTTAAAGATGGTGTCATAGTTAACAAAGGTGAATACCTTGAAATGAAAGAATTTAGTGAAACCATTCTCTCACTAAGCCAAAATCTTGAGCTCTCCATAACGCAGGCGGATCAGATACAGAGGGATTTGATGGATTTGAGGACAAATGTACTAAACAAAGTTTCCCATCAACAAATAAAAACGGTCACTTCAAAGGTTAAGTGGGCTATTATCAGCTTTACAGAATTTGAAATTAGCCCACCTAATTGGCCAAATATTGATAATGGACAGAAACTATTTCTGAACAATTGCATTCAATGTCACGGAGTAAGCGGTAATGGACAGGGCAAACTAGCTATGGGCCTAAACCCGGCACCGACCAATTTCTTGATCGATACCCTTATGCGTGAGGTTTCCCCCTTTCAGGCTTATAACACTATCAAACTTGGTGTAGAAGGAACTGCAATGCAAAGTTTCGGAATGTTGAGTGATAAAGAAGTATGGGACCTTTCCTTTTATATCAAATCCCTGAGATTTAATGCCTCTTCCGCGGATTCGCTTGAGCTAAAGCAAATATTTGATAAAGTCTCGAATGAAGTTTCCCTAAAAGATGTGGCTACTCTATCCGATAAAGAATTGATTCAAAAGTTGGGCTACAAAGATTCCGTTACTTATAAAAAATTGAAAGCTTTAAGAATTTTTTCTCTTCCCGAGAACTCGACCGAAAATAGTCTTGTTGTTGCAAGAAATTACCTGAACGCTGTTCTATTAGATTATAAGGAAGGCAATAAAAAATCGGCACGTCAAAACGCCTTGAATGCGTATCTCGAAGGTATTGAACCATTGGAAGTACGATTGAAAGCCAACGACCCAGAATTTACCTCACAACTAGAGCAGCAAATGATGGCCGTTAGACAGGCTATAGAGAGCTCTAAAAGCATTTCCACGGTACAAGCTGAAATCGGTGCTGCGCTATCAATGATAGACCGTGCAGACCAATTGATGAGGGATACGAAGCTCAACTATTGGCTTTCTTTTTTCTTGGCAGCTTCTATTATGTTGCGCGAGGGGCTTGAAGCATTCCTTATCATTGCCCTGATCCTGGCTTTAATAAAAACTTCTGGTACAAAAAAAGCACTCCCATATGTACACGGAGGGTGGATTATGGCCATTTTAACAGGTATCGCAGGATGGTTCCTATCAGATTGGATAATTGGTATTAGTGGTAAGAACCGTGAGATTATGGAGGGGTTGATTTCTTTAGTAGCGGTAATAGTGTTAGCATTTGTTGGGTTTTGGCTGCATAATCATTCCCATTCAAAAAAGTGGAAGGAGTTTATAGAAAAAAGATAGGAAAACAACTAAGAGGAGAAAAAATGTTCGGATTGGCTGTATTTTCCTTTATGGTGGTATTTAGGGAAGCCTTTGAGTCCATCCTTTTCTTACAGGCCATTAACTTAGAGACCAAAACTGGCGATGGGTCTTCCATAGGTTTGGGCGTAATTGCTGCTTTTGGACTGATAGCATTGCTTGCAGTTATTTTTGTGAAATATTCCAAAAGAATTCCGGTAAGGCAACTTTTTAGATATTCTGCTTGGGTGATTACCTTATTAGCGGTCATTCTCATTGGTAAAGGTATTCACGCAATTCAGGAAGCTGGTTGGCTTTCAGTTACCGGTTTTCCTGTGTACCTAAAAATTGATTGGCTGGGCGTTTACCCAACTACCGAAACTTTAATGGCACAAATGATACTTTTTACCCTTTTGATGGTAATATATTATTATAATAATAGCAGGAACAAGCTGAGGATGAACTAACTAAAAAAGATGTGTGTAAATCAATTTATAGCCTGAAGGCCACATCTATTTTGAATATTCAAAAAATTGAATACACATGAAAATTGAAATCTTTGAATAAATGGTCGAGTTATTAAAAACTCCATTTTTAAAAAAAATCGGTTCAAACTTACTAAAGAAGATGTTTTATGTTGAAGATTTAGAAAAACCTCCTGAAATTGAGAACCCTAGACGGAACATTAGACATATACATACCCTAAATAACGCAAAAATTAACCATTATATTTATAGGTCACAACAAGTCCTATTTTATGATACATATAATCACAACTGGCGGTACAATTGAAGGGGTGGACCATGATCCACAAGAAGATAATACCCATGAAAAAATAATTTCAATAGAGCATTTTTTTAGGTCTGCCAATGTTTCATTTCCCTATTCGATTGAAAATGTCCTTAACAAGGACAGCCGTTTTATTACAGACGAAGACCGGGAACTTTTGGTTAAGAAAATAAAGGCTTCGGACACAGCTAAAATAGTATTAACCCACGGTACTTTCACTATGGAAGATACCGCAAAATATATCGGAAAACTTAACCTGAACAAAACGATAGTCTTAGTTGGCTCATTCGTTTTAGGCTCATCCTATGGCACAGATGCCCCATTCAATTTAGGTTATGCAATATGCTCTGTACCATTTCTAATACCAGATGTTTATGTAGCTATGAACGGCACAATATTCAACTGGAAGAATGTCACTAAAAATTTAGAAACCAACAAATTTGAGCAGCTATGAAAAGATTAAATGTTTGGAACATCAATACATTGGACGACTTTCTTCTATCTTCTATTAGATACGGTCATTGTATTGTGCACAATCTACTATTCGACCAGAAAAGATTCTAGTGGTTACAAAAGGTTTCTGTACTTAGGCATTCTGTTCATAGCATACAATTTAACCGGTGGGTTCTTACCAACTGAATATTTTCTAGGACCTATTATTATTCAGTACATCATAACCTATGGAGTTGCCATTGCTTTGTGCATTTATATCGTTTATTATCTGTACAAAGAATACGATATTGAGGTCTTAAAATATAATTCCTCTATCAGAAATTTAGCAATTGTTGCATCGGGAAGTTTCGTTCTGTTTTTTTTGATTCCATACTTTTTTACCAATTCTTTGGACTCTGCGAGATTACTTTTTACCGTACCCATCGCTTGTTTGGCTTTTGTTTTTCTTTGGATTTTCCATAAGAGAATTTCCAATCCGAGCAACCCGAATGATTATATTTTACGGCGTATCCGGTTGTCTATGGTTAGTATTGGAAGCATCGCTTTGCTGCCAATATTAACCGTTATAGGGGACTATCAATGGTTAACCTTTACTATTATGAATGCAGCGTTTTACGCCATTACAATAATTGAAATAGATAGGTATTTGTATTTCTTGGAAAACAAAACAAAAATGTACGAGGTATTTGCAATGAGCAGAGAGCAGGCACTCTGTCTGCCCGAAACGAAAATTATTTACGAGGATTTGACCAGAAGAGAAATCGAAATTACGCTATCGATTTTAAGCAATCTGAGCTATAAGCGCATTGCTAAAGACTTGTTTATAGCAGAAAGTACAGTTTCTAAACACGCATCCAATATTTATAAAAAAACAGGTGTTAAAAACAGACGGCAATTCATACATCGATACCGCAAAAAATCAAAATAGCAAGTAATAGGGGATAACAACGTTTTTCGTAGGAAATTACGGTGAGTTCCGTATTTATCTACGGATTAAAATACTTGTCCTTATAGAACAAAGGTCTATTTTTATAACGGTTCTTTAGATTCCCCTGTGATTAAAACTTTCTACTTTATAAGTACACTTTCTACACATTCGCGAACTAAAGATGCCACTACAAACTAAGCGACCTATCCTAAGAATACCCGTTAAACTAACGGCAGAATTAAATTTATGGTTGCAAATGGACTTACAAACTTTAACAAAGGAACTTCTCGTCAAGTTGAACGAGATAAGCCTCGAAAATCTACCGATTTTGGAACGGGCACATCGTTCTATAAAAGTTTGTAGAAATTTGCTCAGTATATTCAAGCGTGAAATTCTGGTCAATGATTTCGACTCCTTAAATGACGAAATTTACTTCTTTAAACAAACCAAACAGATACCGTTGGCAGAACTCATCTACTTCTCTGAAATTCATTCTTTTGAAATCCAATTTCCCAAAGCCGATAAAGCCGCACAGCTAAAATTCATCAAGAAAAAGATAACCAAGCTCAACCGCTTCTTTTTATATAATCTTGATTTTGGGCAATATATCAAATCAGGGGCAACCCACTTTGACAAGGAATACTACACACGCGATCACCTGGACACCTATCACATAACCACTTCAAAATTCTACTTCCAAGACCCAGATTTTTGTACCCCAAGGGATATGTTGTTGGGCAAGTACAAAGCGTATGATTCATTGGTAGGATATATGAATGAAAAGCAACTTAAAATCAAAAGTGGCTTGAACGGAAAATACTTGAACAGAAAACCTGCCGAAAAAATCGATTGGCCATTCTCGAACACCGATTGGGTAGAACTCGTTTATGCGCTTTACGCTGCTGGACTATTTAATAAAAATAAGCTGAGTATTGTTAAACTTTCCAAGATGTTGCAGGAAATATTCAACTTTGAGCCAAAAGAAATCTACAAATCCTTTCAGGACATCAAAAATCGTAAAAATAGCCGCACACTATTCCTCGATCAACTTGCTGCCTCCCTGCTCAAAGAAATGGATAAAAGCGAGGGATAATAAGCGTTCCCCAACTTCCACACTCTCTTATCACATCGTCAATTAAAGACCGTACTACGGTTGACCTATGGTCTTTTGTTTTTAAATACCGTCTGCATATAATTTAGTGTGATTTAGCTCACTATTTCTAATTTACAACCCTCAAAACACCTCAAAAACCATCAAATTTCAATATGTTAAATTTTCACCGTACTACGGTCGTAATGGGGAATAAAATACAATAAACCGGCCCAAATTTGTAGAACGAAAGTCAAATCCTGCGAGGGGCTATCAAAACTAGCTTAAAGCATTTTGGTAGTCCCTTTCTTTTAAAAAAATCTATTATGCCAACAAGTATTATTACCACAGACGATCTTCGGGAATTCAAAATGGAATTGCTCGATGACATTAAAAAATTGCTTTCCAATCAGTCTAAAGGAAAGCTCAAAAAATACCTTAAATCTTCCGAAGTGATGGAATTGCTTCAGGTAAGTCCGGGTACACTTCAAAACCTTCGCGTCAATGGCACCTTGCCCTACACGAAAGTGGGCGGTATCATTTACTATGATGCCGAGGAAATCCAGAATGTAATGACCGCAAATCGTGTGCAGCACGAATTAAATTCTTAGGCGATGAATTATATAAAGCTTCTCAACGCGGCTTTTGAAAAATTCTTCTTTGATGACCGCTTGAACCCAACGCATATCAGCCTATATATGGCTTTATTCCAGGAATGGAACAGCAGCCGCTTTGCCAGTGAATTTTACGTAAACCGGCGCGAATTGATGCGGGTGGCCAAAATAGGTTCTAAATCTACATATCACCGGTGTGTAACCGATCTAGATTCTTGGAAATATCTTTTTTATTATCCGTCCAATAATCCATACAAAGGCAGCAAAATCAAGATGGCCATTATCGGGACAAGTGATGAACCGGATTTGGGACTGTACGATCCCGAATTGGAACAACTTGCGGAACGGTACCATCCCATACGTGAACCGGTAGTGTACCAGCACCATCCCACCAACGGACAAGCTGTGTACCCTCACCGTCCCGTGAGTGGACAAGCATTGGTATCTAATATAAACAATACCAAACAGGTAAACATTAATAAACAACCAAATGGCAGGCAGGCCGTTTTAGATTTTTTTATTGAAAAAAGTTTTTCTGCTGATGAAGGAAAAAAATTCTTGGAGCATTACCAAGCGAACGATTGGAAAACGAGCGATGGAAAAGAAATTAGGGATTGGCGTGCCGTAGCCATCAACTGGATGGATAGAACCGAATTATTTACCGAAGAAAACAAACCATACAAAACGGGAGCGTCCCAAATCAAGGACAACTTGCGAACCACTAAAACTAAGGATTATGGACAACCCCTCTAAAATAACCGAAGGCGGCGTGGAATACTCGCTGGGCAAGTTTGACGGAAAATGCGTGCTCTACGATTTCCCGAAAATCCTGATTTACCTGAATGCTAAAGGCAAACTGCTTTTTGGGAAGAAATTCAAGATTTACGATGAGGACAAAGATATTCTGCTGAAACTCTGTTCCTACTTCATCAAAGACAAGGAAAACTGCCAAAAATTTGATATCGATGTTGAAAAAGGGATTTTACTTTCGGGCCCAGTAGGGTGCGGGAAAACCAGTTTATTAAAACTTTTACGGCATTTAGTGCCGTTGCAACGCCCTTACGAAATGATCCCTTGCCGGAATGTGGCATTCAGTTTTAACCATCTTGGTTTTAAAACCATCGAGGATTATGGAAACACTAAGTTTTTCTGTTTTGATGACTTGGGGGTAGAACCTGCCGGGAGGTTTTACGGTAAGGATCTGAACGTGATGGGTGAAGTTCTTCTATCGCGTTACGAACTTTATCTTCAGACCAAACACAAAATCAAGACCCACGCGACAACAAACCTAAATGCAGAAGAATTGGAGGAACGTTACGGTAACCGTGTTCGTAGCCGGATGCGGGAACTGTTTAATCTGATTGCATTTGATGAGGGGGCTGGGGATAAGAGGAAGTAGATTATTTTTTGAAGGATTTATATAACAAAATCACTTCTGAAATAAATTGGGCTATAATATCCTTCAAACTCTTTGTTAATTCTAAAAAAATATCTTTCATAATTTTAATAGTTTTTGAATAGATAATAATATCGATAGTGCTATGCGTTCAATATTGTTGCTGTCTGAAATATAAAAGCTCTCATCTTTATTACTCAAAAAGCCTAATTCCATCAGCAAAGAAGGGCAAAGACCAACTGTTTCCCGTAGCACCTGAAAATTTGCAAACTTCACACCTCTACTCTCTAAACTCAGCTTCTTATTTAGGTCATCTTGCAGTTGAAAAGCAAACCAAGTAGAATGATCCGAGTATTTGGATATAGCGTTAGCCACATAAAGTTCTATCCCTCTCGCATCCGGATTATCTGAATGATTGCAATGTAACGACACGAACAAATTAGCATTCAAGGCTTTGGCCAGCTTAGTTCTGTCCGATAATGAAATTAACGTATCGTTATACCTGGTCAAGTAAATATCCAAAGGTTTATCCAAATCATTATTCAACCTTAAAATATCATTAGCAATGGAAAAAACAACATCCTTTTCTTGGATGCCATTTATGCTAATTGCACCGGAATCTTTTCCACCGTGTCCGACGTCAATCACGATTCGTTTTTGAGCAGTCGGTTCTTGCCCAAGAATGATGCACATTTTTAGAAGCAAAATCACAAAACTGACGTTTTTGAGCACTTTTTTCATTTTCAATTTTCGGGTTATGAACAACTTCCCTTCAAAAATCCATAGGATTTGATGCCAATTAATAGCAACGGAATTCAAACAGAATCAAATAATATTTTATTCACAAATATTTGATTTTCAGTTATTTACATTCAAATATATGTAAATTTCCAATAACGAAAATGAACTAAAATTTAAACCGTTCCGTTATGAAAAAATCAATCTACTTGGCAATGTTTCTTTCGTTGCTCTCAAAATCGCTTTTTGCACAAATCGGAGGGATAGAAGATTCCGTTGATGATGTTTCGAATACCATTAGGGTTATTTTTCCAATTCTCCTGGGTGTAATTTTTCTAGTTGGTTTCCTCTTTAACGCAGGGCACTTCTTTGGAGAAAATGCCGATCTCAAAAAAGGGATTACTCGTGTTCTGGTCTTTGTTTTGATCGCCGGCGCGGTCGTAGGAATCTTTACCTACTTAATTGGAATTGTGGTCTAAACCTCGCAGAGAGATTTATTATCCAAGCACTATGAAAAAATTCGAGGTATATAAGAACATCAGGAAACGGGCGGTCATATTCGGGCTGCCCATTTCCCTGTTTGCCTTGATGATGGTTTCCATTTTGGCTTCGCTATTAATCATCATTTTCTCATTCAGCTTTGGGATGATTATAGGTGTGTTGGTCTTCAACGCTTCCCTATATGTGGCGCTGACGAGGATAGCACACAATCCGCAACTGTTCCAAATGGCAAAGGCCTTTCCAAAAATCATTAGTAACAAAAGAAATTCCGGTTTTAATTATGAACAAGATTAACCTTTCGGCATATCAACCCATTGCAGATATTCAGGACAATATCGTATTTGTCAATAATGGCAACGTTGTCCTATGCTATAAAGGCAACCTGCCTGAAATATATTCGCTTTCCGAAAAGGATTTTGAGGATATGCACGGTGCGTGGTTTCAGGCTTTGAAATCCTTACCGGTCGGCACTGTGGTTCACAAGCAGGATATCTACCTCAAAAAATCATATGCTTCAGAAAAGCTTCCGAACACAACTTTTCTGGAAAAGGCTACCCACGAGCATTTTAAAGGTCGTAGCCACATCGAGCACAGCTGTTATTTGTTCTTCATTCTGACGAAAAACAAAGCACTCAACAATCCAAAATATGTCAATCCCTTCAGAAAAGTTTCAAAGGGAATCGTACAGGAACTGGATGATAACATAAAGAGTTTCGTAAACTCGGTAAGCGACTCTGTTTCCTTTATAAACAATAGCCGAAAAATGGCGTTCTCTCCGCTTAAAGCGGAAGAAATACAGAAGCTTACAAGTAACTACTTCAATGGATTTAATGAAGGTTATGATACAGACATTATCCTAGATAAAAAAAGCGTCAATATTGGCGAAAACCATTTTGATGCCCTGGCCATCAATAGCGAACTGTGCTTTGGCGAAAGTGTACAGAGCAGCAAGACCAATGAGAAATTCACTTCAGACGATTTTGTATTTCATCAAGGGTTTATTGATGGCTTAGGGCTTACGCTTAACGAGAACCATATCGTTAATCAAATCCTATATCTGGAGGATAAACAAAAGTGGCGAAAGCTGCTCGACAAGAAAGTAGAAGAACTGAACAAAAGCTCAAACTTCGGTTCCCAGAATAAGGTGGTACTCAGTAAAATCCAGCACATCCTTGACCAAATCAATGCTGATGATAATGCCCGAATTATTCGTGGTCATTTGAATATTGTTTATTGGTCAAAAGATGCCAAAGAGCTTGATAAGATAACTTCAAAAATTAAGGCTGAATTTAAGGAATTGGATATCATACCGTATTATCCAAGAGGCGAGGAACGTAAAAATTACATCCTAAATAGCTATTGTTGTTTCTCTTCCAATTTTTCAAACAATGATTTGTATGTAACTGATTTGAAACACGCGCTTTGCCTGTTCATCAATAATACCAATTACAAAAGCGATAACACCGGAATCATCTTTAATGACCGTGAGCATAACATTCCTGTTTTAAAGGATGTTTGGGACGAAAAGAAGAAAAGAATAAAGGCACGAAACTTCGCCATTTTTGCACCAACAGGTGAAGGAAAATCGTTCTTGGCCAATAATATTCTGCGTCAATATTTTGAAAGTGGCGTTCGCTTGGTCATCATTGACCTCGGTGGATCCTATACCAAATTTGCCAAACTCTATCCTGAAAAATATACCGTGCTTAGGTACGAAAGTGGAAAGAACCTTGGTATCAATCCATTTTATATAAGCGATACTAATGACCTCACACCTGAACGTTTGGAAGACTTGTCCGTTTTCTTGTTTGAACTCTTTGCTTCAGACTTAAAAGTCACAAAAGCGCAATCGGTATCGGTCAAAAAGATTCTTCGCCATTATTACGATAGCACTTCAGAAAATCACTCTTTAGATGGTTTTTACAGCTTTATAGAAAGGAATCAGGAAGACCTTCTGAGCACCTTAAAAATCCATCCCGACTACTTCAATGTCACGAGCTTTTTGCACGTAATGTCCGAATATGTCGGCGATGGTCTATATAGTTTCCTGTTTGAAGTGAGCGAAGACCAAACCTATAAAATTGAAGACAAACGTCTGATCGTTTTTGAGTTGGATGAAGTAAAGGACAATAAGGAAATCCTGTCCGTAATGCTCAAGCTTATTAAGTCAGCCATCCAAAGAACCATTTGGAAAAACCGAGCTGAAAAAGGCATCATCCTCTTCGATGAGTTCGCTAAACAACTAAAGTTTGAAAACGTGCTGGAAAGCGTCGAGTTCTATTACCAAGCCATACGTAAGCAAAATGGTGCTATTGGAATTATTTTACAATCCATCAACCAACTTCCAAATAATTCAACTTCAGCAAGTATTCTTGAAAACACACAGGTCATCTATAGCCTGAACAACGAAAAGGGTTATGATGAACTAGTCAAAAGGCTCAATCTATCAAGCCACGATCTCAACCAGTTAAAATCCATTAAGAACAATCTTTCCGGTCCACGCAAATACACAGAAATGTTTATCAAAATAGGTCGTGAGAGCAACATCTTCCGGCTCGAAGTTCCGAAGGAAGTTTATGCCGCCTACCTGACCGATGGACAAGAAAATGAGAAAATAATGAAGCTATACAATGAGCATAACGATATGGAAAAAGCAATAATGCAATTCACATCTAAATCATAATATTATGAAGACGAAAATCAAAATTTTAGTAATGACAGTAGCCCTCACTTTTTTTATGTCAGGCAATGCTACTGCCCAAGGAATGCCAGTATATGACAACACCAATTTTATCAGTCTGGTAAAATCTTTGGTAGAATCTGCGAAGCAGACGAGCCAACTTATCAAGTCTGTGAAATTTCTAAAAGATGCAAAAGAGGCCGTAGAAAAAGTATCCAGTGTTGTCCAACAGCTTAGGGCTGTTGAGGAAATTGGACAGAACAATCAGCGCCTTATCAACGTAATGCAAAATGATTTGCAGGATATTTTAAACTCGCCTTATATCAAACCAGAAGAAGTTTCAAGGGTTGTGGAATCTTTCGACGCCATAGTTCAAAACTCATTAAACACGGTGGATTTTATCGATGAAGTGCTGTCCAGCGATTACCTAAAAATGAGTGATGCCGAGCGTGCTGAAATTCTAAAAGCAAAAGAGCTGGAATCAAAACAGATGGTTTCCAGCATCACAACGAAAACAAAACGCTATCGTGACATTATTTCCTTTAGAAAAATGCAGGATAAAGTCAATAACCGAGAAACCGAATACTAAAAATGACCGCCACAATTCTCTTAGGAATCGGACTAGAATATATCGATACCGTTTTCCAGACCATACAGGCTAGCAATTTTTCGCAATACACAATTGCGGGAATGAAAACGCTCGCTGTCCTGTTCTTTTTGGTCAACATCCTTAAAAAGTATAACGAAGGCGTTGCAGAGAAGGACGGTTACACTTGGGGATTGAATCCTGGTGAATTGGTCAAGAATTTTACCATTGTCATCTTGGTCATATTCTCAACTCAGGTATTGGGATTTTTTGATGGCATCTTAGTGGCCATTGAAGGGCAATATCGAGGGACTGCACCGGCTTTATTGCCATTACAAATGCAGGATATTCCAATTGAAGAGGACGTGAGTATCATCGAGGTGGCACAAGCGGCTATGACACTTCTATATGAAGCCTTGGTAACACCGCTCTACGGTTTCGAAATATTTACCTTTATTATCAGTCTTTTCCTATGGATATTGGATTTGTTCATCTATCCACTGTTTTTGGCAGAACGGTTTTTTCTACTCGGAATTATGCAAGCATTTTTCCCGTTGGTCATCAGCTTAGCAGTATTTGAGAAATTCCGCTCGCTCGCTTATACGTTCTTCAAACTGTATGCAGCGGTGTATATGCTGGTGCCTGCTTTCTTTCTGGTCAACGTTTTTGTCAATGCCCTTTATACCGAGATAAATACCAACTTTTGGACAAACCTGTTTGGAACGGACGTTGGCCAGGGCTTTTTTGCACCTGTAGTTCAGTTAGGGTCGGTTGGCTTCATCGTTTTCCTAAAATTCAAATTGTATAGACGCGCCACGTCATTCACGCTCAGATTATTTACTGCATAAGGCAGATTAAAAATGAAAATATGAAAACACCATACCAGAATATTTATAACGTCCTAAAACTGAATCGGTTTATCGTTTTTGCAGTTGTCGTCTGTGCTTTGCTATCCAGTACCTTTTCAGTTTGGATGGCATTCAAAACCAATCAAAAAGCCCTTAATAGTGCCTTTGCTATCAATACCGATGGCAGTATAATTCCGCTGAAGCTCGTAACCCAAAAGGAAAATTTTCGGGTTGAAGCTTTAGCACATTTGGATCTGTTCCACACCTACTTCTATAACATCGATGCCAGTAATTACGAACGCAATTTGGAAAAGGCATTGTGGTTGGGCAATAGTTCTGTGGACAATCTCTACCGCCAGAAAAAAGCGGATGGTGTTTACAACAGGTTGCTTCAGTATTCCTTGGTTCAAAAAGTACTGAGCATCGATTCACGAATATCTGAAAATAATGGCTCGTATAGTTTTACAACAACCACCATTTTTGAAATCAATAGAGGCTCAATAAAAGATACCTATGAATTGGTTTCAACTGGCAACTTAATGATGGTTGATCGGAACTTCCCGAACAACCCACACGGACTTTTGATTACAAACTATTTCGAGAACACCTTAAAGAAAATATCAGATGAAAGTTGAAAGCCGATAATCGGCACTTAAAAACTCACTCTTATGAAAGTAGAAAAAAACAAGATAGTATTTGCCGCGGTTTTGGCCGTGATTTTCATATTCCTGATTTCCTATTCTGTAATGGTAATGGGCGATGATGAAAGTGAAACTGAAAACCTTAAGCAGACCTTAGTGCCAGATTTGGAAGAGGACCAAAAAGAGTACGATTCCAAACTGGATGCTATTAACGACCTGAAAAAAGTGCGTGAAAACAATGCACCCAGCATCTATGATGAAAAGCTGATTGATTCATTGGGATTTTACGACCCAGATTTACCGGAACGCGAAAAAGAACGTATCGTAGATAGCATTTATGAAGCTGGCAAGATTCAGTATTCAGAAAAACGATACCAAAACTTGGGACAGAAAAGAACTATTCGCAAAGCGATACCAACAATCGATTCTGCTGAAGTAAAAAGGGAACAAAAAATTCAAGCGAAAGAATTGGGCTTGGAACATCAATTGTTCTTCGCTACTTCGCCAAAACCTAGCGCCATTTCAGTCATCGGGAATACAGATGAAGCTATCTACGTGGTTGTGGATGGCGACCAAGTAGTAAAAGCTAACACCAGATTGCGGATGCGCCTGACCAAAGCTGCTACCATCAATGGTAAGCTAATGCCAAAGAACACATCCGTTTTTGGTTTTATCAGCTTTCAGCCTAATCGTGCACTCATTGAAATTGAAAACATAAAGCACCATCCTACTAAACTCAAAGCCTTCGATTTGTCAGATGGTAGTGAAGGTATTTATGTGCAAAACAATTTTCGGGCAGAAGCCACTACCGAAGTTCTGGACGATATTATTAGCGACATCAATATTCCAACTGTTCCGCAAGTTGGTGGCGTAACAAAGGTGCTCAGACGTAGCAACAGAAATGTAAAAGTTACGGTACTGAACAATTATAAACTCATTCTAAAACCCAAATTATGAAAACATTCATCTCAATTTTAATACTGGTGTTGATTTCCGTCTTCACACCTCGACTCTGTTCGGCACAAGCTACAGCGTTAAAAACCAAAGTTCTGGACACCATTTATGCTAACGATACCAAAAATGTTGCGCTATTCTTCCCAGAACCCATACGACAAGGCATAACCGGTTCGGACAATTTTGTTTTTACCTACAACCGTGAAAATGAACAGTATTTTGGGCTACTTCAAGCAAAGCCTGGGAAGGAAAGTAATTTGCTGGTAATCAATAGAAATGGTTCGATTTTTTCGTATATTGTAAGATATAAAAAGAAGATCTCTAAGCTCAATTATTTCATTCCGCTATCAAATAGTATCGGTAATGAAAAACCGATTTTAACTGATTCAGTCCTTGTTGAATCTTCTGAAGAACTTGTAGATAACAGCACCTATTATTTCCAAAAATTCTGCTCGTACCTTCTTGAAAGAAAACAGCGAATAGGGCGAATCAAGAAGCGAAACGAAGGTATTATCTTGACCGTAGAGAATATTGTTTTTGATAAAGATGAACTCTATTTTGTTATCGAAATTGAAAATAATTCTACGTTGGATTACGATTTGAATTTCTTAAACCTTTCCATCGATACTCGTCAAAAAGGAAAAAGAAAATCGTTGCAGCGGCTCTATCAAGAACCGATATACAAACATAATCTGCCGTCTAAGATTAAGGAAAATGAAACGGCTCGCTTTGTTTATGTGATGCCCAAGTTTTCATTGTCCGATGACCGTCGAGTAATTTTGGAATTGAATGAAAAGGATGGCGAACGCAATACAGAACTAAAAATATCACATAGATATATTAATAACCCAAATTAGTAATGTTATGAAAAGAATAGTCATTTGTTCGCTCGTACTGTTGTTCCTTTCTTGTTTAGAAAGCACAACAAAATCTCCTTCTGAAACTGCCAAAGTTGTTGCAGAAAGCTTTTTCTCAAAAGATGAATCAGCCTTGAAAAAACATACCACTTCAGAAGGATATGCCAGTCTGATTACCGTACAGAATATGATGCCAGATTCTGATAAAGACATCGAGGTAGAAATTTTAGATGAAGCTGTTGATGGCAAACTTGCCTGGGTAAAATACAGCACCACCTACGATGGGAAAACAGGAATTTTTAAACTGGCTAAAGAAAATGGTCAATGGAAAGTTACCAGCAAAGGACCAAGAGAGAAAGGACCTTTTTGAAAAATAAATTTTGAATTTATAGAGTAGGCCTAATTCGTGTTTGAACTCGTTGCCTAATTTCTTCATAAATTTTTATGTCATTATTTTCCTTGACTTCTAAAGTAACAGACAATCCATATTTAATTGACAGTTTTCCAAGCTCAGATGCGTCTTCTCTGCAATTCACTTTTATTTCTAAAAAATCTCCATCAACAAAGACGTCAGCCTTGTCCCCAATAAGAATATCGTGTTGCACAGTTCCTAATTGTGTGGTTCGGAAATCATAATATGATCTATCTAATTCGAGATGATTATTATGCTTAAGATTATCAAAAAATAATTGTGCTTTACGATATTGTCTTGTTTTAAAATTTAGAGGACTATTGTAAGCTAAAGTTATTGTTAGTTTTTTATCAATCCTTCCCTTAGTAAGTGATGGCGGCAATGGAAATCTATATAAATGGGCTTGGCCATCGTAAAGCTTTCCGTATCCGATAATGGTTACTCGTTTCTCAGTGCAATATAAAATGCGTTCTGGATCTATACCCCCATACCCTAGATAAGGCAATACGTTTTTTTTTGAAGTATTTGCAGCTGAGCCTGGTAAATCCTTAATTAGTTGCAATAAAAAATCTGAACTTTTACTCCAACTAGCACTATGTACCAATAAACTTTTAATAATTACAGTAAGAAAATCTGATGGTATAGATTTATCTCCAGAATTATTTATAGAAATTAAAACATCATAAAGTTGGGCAGCAAGACGAGATGTCAAAGCTGCTGCATTTGAAGTACCACACAAATACCCAGACTTATTTATTTGTCCTAAAATACCTGGAAATGCAGATCTGTTTCCGGGAGGATTTACATTAAATGGGCTTGATTCTAATTTAAGAAGCGTTTTCCCTGGTAAATTTTGAATTGGAGATTTTCGAAATAACTTCCGCCCACCTGACGTTATAATTTCTGGCTTTATGCTCCTTCGGAAACCAAAACCAATCCGGCTTATTGGAGATAATAAGGAGGATGACTTAATCAGATTTTTCCTTTGGTATAAATTATTAGGCTTTGAGAAATCAAAATGTGCCGCACCAACTGTAATAGAATTTATTGATTCAGCTGGTGCCAAAATCTTTCTATTAAAATTTGTCCTAACTATTTCCTCTAAAGCTAATTTTTGTACTTCATCATCAGAGAGATTATCAAATTCATCATCTGGGATTTCCAAAGCGATATCGTCACTAAAATTTCCAGCACTAATTACAAATAAGATATCGTATTGATAAGAAAGCCAATCCAGTAATTTTGCCCAAGAGCTCATATTGTTTAAGAAAGGTCTAAAAGCGTCTCCAATAGAAAAATTAATGATCTTTACCTCAGGGGCTACTGGAGGATTGTCCGCATCTCCCACTTTCATCCTTAGAACAGCCCTATGTACTAAATCTATTGGTAAAACGTCATCTGGAAGACATTCTCCTTGATAAAGTTGTGTGTCCAATTTCATTATAGGGCGGACATATAAGGGTCTTTTTAATATCGATTTTTTCTCATTATCTAAATCCCCGTGAATAATAAGAGAAGCCATTGCGGTACCGTGAAATCTTTGATTACCCGTATAATTACTGGAGAAACCATCAGGATCATCAATTTGTAATCTATTTTCTAATAGAGAATGATTTGCTAAGGGAAGACCATCAAAAAGTGCAATGACTGGATGGCCATCTGTGGGTTGTTCATCATTTTCTTCAACATTGGGCAACTTTTTTAATTGCTCAATATCTTCAGGAGTTTCAAAAACCATCTGTCCTACAGGACGAAAAAACAAAACTTGTTGCGATTTTAAAAAGGAAATATTCGTATTCTCCGTAAGATCATCAAATACTTGAATTGGAGCCCTTGCAATAAAAGCGTGATATGATATCTCGGAGATTATAGTCCTTGAACCTTTCACTTCTTCTCCGTTATGTAAATTCAGGAAACGGATTACTTCTTCATAGGCTATTCGATTGGCTTGGTCACTATCTTTAAAGGCCAATTCTATTTCAAATCTTACGAAATCAAAATCGTACAATTTTCTTTCCTGAATATATTTTTCAATACCTGTATCACGTACCCTATCACTAACATTATAGGGTCTAATATCCTTTAATTGTTCAAAAAGCGATCTGAATTTTGCAGTCCCTCGCTTAAAATTTTGTTTTTCTTTATCTTTCTTATATTCTCGCCAATATTTCTGAAGTTCTTTAAGTGCCCTTTGGTTGGTCATAGTGAGGTAAAATCTGGCATCAACATTTTCTTCAGATCTATTACCGTTTTTATCTATGTTATAGAAATCATCTTCTGCCTCGAACTCAGTCTCATATTCAGCTAAAAACTCCATTCCTAGAGTCATTTTCACAGCTTTAAAAAAATCTTTTATTTCTCCGGCAGTTTCTAACACTAAGATCATTTCAGGGATAATATTCCCTACTTCCTTTTGTAGTGAGGCTGACCTATTAGAAAGTACACGATCTAATTCCGTTATCTTTAGTTCATTTCTTTGAATTTGTTGAGTTTTGGTTGGGATGAACATTTTACCAGGAAAACCTTGTTTTTTAGATTTTTCCGCACTTATAGGGAATGGGAACAAAAGAATTGGTTTTTTAACCATTCCCTAAAGAATATTTATGCTCCATTTGAACAAGGCATTCATCCACTAACCTTTTTACGTTTACGTCAGGGAGCGACAATATATATTTACGTTCAACATCGAGGATAAACTCTTCAATCTCAGCAAAATTAAGACCTTCGAGCTTATTTGCTATTTTATCAATAGGATATTGCAAATCGTATTTAACACGCTGTTCAAAGTTTTTGAGCCAAATCTTTATCATTGACTTATCCGGAGCTTTTAACTCCAATCTTACTTGGAACCTTCTCCATACAGCCCTATCCAGAAGTTCGGCGTGATTAGTTGCTGCGACAACTACGACATAGCTCGGCAAGCGATCAATCTGAAGAAGTAATGAACTTACAACTCTTTTAATCTCACCCGTTTCGTGAATGTCCCCACGTTCCTTTCCTATAGTGTCAAATTCATCAAAAAATAAAACACATTCTTGCGTTCTAATAAAATCAAAAGTTGTTTTAAGCCGAGTAGCGGTTTCTCCTAGGTAACTACCAATAATACCATCATATCTCACAACGTAAAATGGAATCATTAAAGATTGAGCTATGACTTCTGCGAGAGAAGTCTTTCCATTTCCAGGAGGACCTGCCAATAGAATACGATTTCTAGGTTCTAAATTATAGGATCTCAATAAGTCACTGCGATGGTGTTCCTGGATAAGGTCTTGAATGACGGCTTGATTTTCGTAATTTAAAATCACATCATCCAAAGTCTTTTGAGGGTAAATGCGATATAAAAAACTGTCTAATCCATCTTCCAGTAAACGATTATGTATAGGTTGGTTGGATTGAGGCTTCGAGGCTTTGGAAAGTGCATCTAATAGTTGTTGAGCTACAATATGATGTTGTTTACTCTTTTCTTCGGCAATAATAGATTCAACAACCTTTCTAAAAAGGGTATTGTCTCCGTTAGTTCCGGCTTTAACTAATTTTAATAATAAATCTGCTCTTGCCATTTGTACAAATATAATATTCTGATTTGTTAAACTATAATTTAATTAAAAATTGATCTCACTTCCTGATAAACTCTTTCAAAATTAGCTTCTAAGTCAGCCTTGGAAAATTGCTTTTCCTCCTGAGGAACCTGTCTTTGAATTTTCTGCAATTTGAACTGCACCTTTTTATCCTCCCCATCAGCATAAGTAATAAACTCCCCCTGCTTTAAGCGGAAAAACACATCTGCCCGTATTTTGGGTGTTTCCCGTTCCCCGGTAGTAATGCGTGTATCAAAATCAAGACTATAACCACGGTTGATGCTGGTAGTTTCCTTTTTAACGATCTCGAAAAAGCGTTCATAATACTTAGCGGTGTCCGGATCATTGACTTTTCCGAAGAATTGATAAGAAAGATTACTCAGAATTGCTTTACTCGCCTTATCACCATACATCATATCATTCTGGATCTTGTCCTGCATTACGTAAACTGTAGCAATATCATAACTTCTTAAAGTAGCCGGAATGCGGTGCATATTTAATAATCGAATTGTTGGTGCTTCTTCCATCAACAAGAAAGAAGGCATACAATTGCGCACACTCATTTGTTTAACGATGGTATGAATTATTGTGGCTATAACTGGCGAATAAGAGGTCTCAAATTTAGGATTGTTCACTACTGATACCACAGCAGGATTTTCCGGATTATTAATATTTAATGGCACTTCATCTGCGGAAAGAGCCATAAAAATATTTTGAGTACTTATGCGTTTCAGAGCATTGGCCAGGGTACTTTTTACACCCGCGGTCTGTCGTTCGGAATCTTTGCCGCTAATAAAGGCATCTGCCATAGCTCTGGAGGTGGTATTGGTCTCTAAAAACTTTATGAGACTATCCGTGTCCAAATATTGATAGATGGCGATTAGATGGGGTAAGGTGCAGAATTGTGGATAGGATGTTTTCAGTTTCCAAATCAATCCGCCTATCAAACCTTCAGCTGCATCGTTAAAAAATTTAGAGGTACCCGTGGTTCCCATTTCCCGCTGTTCCAGAAGATTTTCAATAAGTACCCGGGAAATCTCATTTACACTTTCTTCGTTTTCAAGATACCGGGGTGCAATGGGGTTTACCCTATGAATAATTTTGTCAAAGGAGATTATACGAAAAGGAATATCCCAATTTTTAAAAAGCGGATACGCCATTTCGGTAAGTTCAAAATCCTTATAGTCGTGAATAACCCCACAGAAGCTATGTTCTTGGAAATGTTTTAAAAATCCGTAAACCACGCTTTCAGTTTTACCACTTCCGGCAGATCCAATAATCGAAGCTCCACGTTTGATATTTTCAATTTTAAAACTTTTCTTATCTGTTTTAAAAGTTACACGATATTTTTGAGAGGTATTTTGCTTTAAATCCGGTTTATGCAGAAAAACGTAAAATACCGTATTGACCAACAATAGAGGACAACCTAAATAAAGTAGTGCTTTTATCATATTATGCGGATAATACAGATAGGCTATTAATCCCAAAAGCAGCACAGTATTTAAGAAAAAGGCATATTTTGAGATCCGATACAGTCCATAAAATACTGAAGCTGTCAAAACGATAATTAATAGTATATGTAGTGGATTGGCTAGTTGCATTATTGTTTTTCCTTAGATACCTATTGAACTTGATTTTATAGCGATGTCCACACCACGCCTCAACCGATTAAATACTTTCATTGCCAGTTGTGCCTGGGTAACCGGAATATTTGGTAGCATTGGAACATCACTTTCCTTCATCATTTTAAAGGCGATTGCCCTTTCATTGATGGGCAATTTCATCAGCGATGCAAAATAGATTTTAGGGTTTTTGATAAAATCCTTCCGAGCCTTATAGGTCTCTGCAAAGTTTCTTTGATAGACAAAAGTCCTGTCAAAGGTCTTTTCTGCCTGGTCAAAAAACTGATCACGGTGAAAGCCCCGTTTTACATTCTTACCGTGCATCTCGACTTCCGATGCCTTATGCTTGCTCCCTGGTGAAAGGCTAAAGGTATTGGAGGCATCCTTTCTGCTTACAATGATATGGATATGACTTTGATTTCCTGCCTTTGGCATCCCCTGGACAATTCGCTTTCCATCCTGTTGGTGCGAAGCTTCCTTTTCCAATCGATCAATTCCACTCTGCAATAATTTAATATTGCCTTCAGATCGCCCCTCCTTAATGTTTCTGATTTTTGTTTTGAGCTGAAGGATTTTCGTTGCATATGGCTGGTTTTCCCTAATCTGCCAATCCGTTCCCTTAAAAGTTCGTTGGTGTTCTATTTTTGCGTAATATTTTATATCATCGATGCTAATCGGTCTTCCGTTGATTTCCCTATTGAAGGATGCCACATAGTTCTTCATCAGTTCACGGGTGTATCTTTTTAGATCCTCGCTATTGTTCTGTAACCGGTTCAGTTCATATTTGGAAGGGCTGACCGTAATCGAATAGAATTTTGGTTCCGTCTTTTTGAGTTTGGAACCATTTCCATCAATTTCCTTTACAACTTCATCCGCTGATATTTCATCATCATATTGATTGAAAAAATGTTCCATAGATCCCTGCTCCAGATCCTGATTTTCCTTCTCCAGGTAGCCCACAAAATCCGCTGAACTTTGCGAGTAATTGTTCCCTAATTTTTGAGGTGTGATGGTAATGTACATAGCTCAAAAATTTACAGATTGTTGTTCCCGTTTAGCTTTTCTCGAAAGCGTACTTCATTCTTTTCTTCAATGATTTTCTTTTCCAAAATTAACGGTTTCTTTTTGGGTTCTTCGGTTTGAAATAGGGATTCTAACATTGCTACAGTGGGTTTGGTCTGGCTCTTTTCCATATCCCTCATAATGGCAATCACCGCATTGATTCGCTTCTTGATTGAAGCTTCGATTGTCCTTCCCGTAGGTCCTAGTTTTTCTTTTGGGGAAATTTCGTTGTAGAAGAAAAAGTCAAGCATTGTTTCTAATGCTTCGGTGTGTGATTTGAAGTGTGTTCTTGAAAATTCCTGAAAACGTTTTGCCGTTTCCTTTTTAAACCTGATGCCGATAAATGAGTCCATAATTCGCCGATTTGTCGCAAATCCTTCCCTAAAAATGGGCGTTTGCAGCGTATTTGTCGCAAATTGTAGAAGGTCGGGAATTTTATATTTTTTCAAGTTACTGAATATCAGTTATTTGAAAACGAAAAGGAGTGCCAAACATCGCATCGCGTGTTACCCTCTTGCTACTCCTTTTCGTTCGCCACAGGCGAACGAAAATTCCGTACAATTTGGTCAAAAGACAATTGCCAGTTCTAGGGAAATAATTTCCTGTTATGTGATTTTTCGATGGGCAGGGCTATCGGCGAAAGTCAAAAAATGGATGACCCTACGTAAAATTGAATGCTGTATTTCAGCGAAATAAAGATAACAATTTTTTATTTAATTGAATGTGTTTAAGTAAAAAAGACCTCTGAAAAATTCAAAGGTCTTTCCGTTAATATTTGAACAATTTCAGATATTAAACACATAGGTGTAACTGTATAAATTCCGTAGTGCTTCTTCCTCGATCATCACATCAAAATTGGTGTGATGTTCTTTTGAATAGTTCCGAATGTCATCGCCAAATTTTTGCTCAACGTCGTTTTTTGAACTTTCCAAAAGCCGTTCTTGGGCTTCCCCGTTCAGGTCTGAAAAATTTAGATAAATCATAATTTTTAGGTTTTTGAAAGGGTTAATATTCGCTCGGCAGCATCAACGTATTATCCACAAAAAATAACCGTAGTTCATCCAATGGAAAATCCGTTACATTATATCGGTGGGTCTCAAAAATATTCCCGTTTCCATCGCTATAAATTATCTCGGCTTCGTACCCAGAATGATCCTGTTTTTCCTTAGAT
>NZ_JAVRHM010000033.1:0-29656 GCF_031846525.1 Autumnicola patrickiae | reverse complement strand
CTACCATCGCATTTTCAGAAGGATCATGAGTGCCACTTGTAGTCATTATGATTCTAGCATTGGTATCCAAATAGGGCATCAATAATCTTAATAAGTAAAAATGAGCTAAATGGTTCACCGCAAAAGTCGTTTCAAAACCATCAACTGTTCTTGAATTAATATCAGGATGGTTCAAACCCGCATTGCAAATAAGTACCTGAATTTTTTTAGGTTTGATTTTTTTTGTGATTTCTGAAACGAATGAACGGACATTCTCCAAACTATTTAAATTCAGCGGAATGTGTTCTGCACCTTGGATTTCCTTGTTCCTATTTCCTAAAAACACCCTTGTATGAGGGTTGTTTATTAACTCTTTTGCAGTGATCCCCCCAAAACCAGAGGTGCCACCTGTCATAACAATGTTTAATTTTCCCATATCACTTTTTATTTAGGGCAAAGAAAGCAACAGGTTTTTTATCAAAATTGTACAGGAACGACTTCCTTATTAGTCATTTAATTTTGAAATGTACCTGTAAAAAGGGGCTTTCTCAAAAAAACTCTTGGGACTGTAAGCTGTAAACCGCTTAAATTCTCTTATAAAATGTGCCTGATCATAATAGCCTGCCTGATAGCCAACTTCGGTAAGGCTTATTGGTTGTTTCTCCATTAACAAGGACTTTACATTTTCGAAATGGCAGATTCTATTGAATGTTTGAATATTGACACCCATAAGTGCTTTAAACCTTCTTTCTATTTGGCGTTGGCTTAATGGTATTTCCTTTATTATGGATTCTAGCGAATTGAAGGTGTCCTTTGTTTTAATATTATCCGCTATCCTAAAGATGCGTTTGTCAATTTCATTTGGTTTGATGAATAGTTTCATCAAAAACGCTTCTGCTATTTCAATTTGAGTAGTAACATGTGCTGTTTCCATGAGTTCGTTTTGCGTTTTTCGAAAAGAATTTCCCCAAACTGAAGAAGCCGATAGTGCTTCATTGCCAAGATGTTCCATAGGAATATCCGTAAAGCGACTCAAACCGTAGGGAGAAAATTTTACTATGAGTCCCCGTGCGGTTGCCATTTCTTTCCAGTTTAAGATTTTGGAACCGCCGGATATACCTAAAAGCACCCCCGTTTCTATGGTTTGCTTGTTAGCGGAGAAAGGAATAGAAGATATCAACAGAGTGGCCCCGGGTCTCGACAAAAAGACCTTAGTATTTATTTTGGTCGTATGAAGGGCTAATATCACATAACTTTCAATGTAAGGTTTTAATTCCTGGCGGGTTGGAAAAATTTCAGTATAGCTTATCATATCAATTAAACCTCGCCCTAAATGCCATCGGGCTTTGGTTTGTTTTTTGCTTAAATAATTTACTGAAGGATTGCGGATATTCAAAACCAAGTTCATAGGCAATTTCACTGATCGAAAGTTCGTTGGTCGATAATTTTTCTTTGGCTTTTTCAATTATCTTGTTCTGTATGTGTTGTTGCGTGCTTTGGCCGCTAATTATTTTCAACATACTGCTTAAATAATTAGGCGAAAGGTTTAAATCGTTTGCTACTTGTGTAACCGTTGGAACTCCATTAATTAGAATATCACTACTATTAAAATAACTATCTAATTTTTCTTCGAGCTTTACAAGGATTTGATGATTGTTGATTTTCCGAGTAATAAATTGTCTTTCATAATAACGTTCAGCATAATTTAACAATAACTCTACTTGGGTAATAATTATATTTTCACTGAATTTATCAATATTTGCCTGGTATTCTCTTTGTATATTTTTTAAAATAGCTATAATAATATTTTCTTCTTTTTCTGACAAAAAAAGAGCTTCATTCACAGCATAACCAAAGAAATCGTAATTTTTAATAATTTTGGCTAATGGGGTATTCCACAAAAAATCTGGGTGAATAAGTAGTAACCACCCAGACGACTTTACTTCTATATTTTGGTTTATTTGAATGTTTAGAATTTGCTGTGGTGCCACAAACGACAATACACCTTCATTAAAATCATACGGTTGCTGACCATAATTAAATTTCTCACTTACATTTCGTTTTAATCCAATAGAATAAAAATCTTGTACCCACTTAATTTCATCTGAATCTGTAGGGTAATTAACCTTACTATAATCTACTAAACTAATTAATGGATGTTCTGGTTTTGGTAAATTACTATACCTATGAAATTCACTAAGGGATTTAAATTGATGCATTTTTTTTATTCAATAAATTTAAGCATTAATTTTCTTTGTACAGTATCATTCCTGCGTGATACAAAATTCCATTTTTGAATTCTCCATCTGCTGTAAATCCAGTATCATCTTTATAATCAATATGATTTCCAGTAACCTTATAGTCGCCTTGGTAAGCACTTTTCTTATTTCCTCTTGCTTCGTCATAGCGATTGTTAGGCAATAATTCGTGACGGATATTACCATCTTCTGTTACCCACATACCAATGTATGCTTTGGATTCTTCAATGGTTTCAATAATGTTGTTTGACATATCTTTTAATTTAGAAAGTTCGTAGGTGTCTAAAAAAGCGGTAACTTTTACAATAGAGTCGTTTTTGAAAATAAGCATCCAAGCATAATGATTTTCGTATGTTTCATCTGTTATCGTGGTTGCCGTTCCTTTCCAATTTAACCAAACCACATCATCTTCTGCTGTAATTGCTATTAATGCTGGTTTTATATTGGTTTTTAATTTAGATGTAATTGGAATCACTGCTTTTTGAATAAAATCATTTTTGCCTTTATAAACTCCAGAATAAGGTGATTTCCCAGTCACCGTCCATTCTACATTATTGGTTAACAGGTCAAAAAAACTACTTTCTGAAGTTGTCCATTTCTCAAATGCTAATTTAACCGTATTTTTATTCCTCTCCGCTTGATTCATTTCTTGACTACAGGCCGTGTTACCTAATAAAAGTAACATAGAGGTGAACAATTGTGTTGCTATTGAAGTTTTCATTTATTAAATCCTGTTGAAGTTGCTAAAGTTTTATTCTCTGCCATCGCATTTTGAATAGTTTCAATTTTAAGATCTGCATAATGATAGGCGTCTTCTCCCATAAAAAAGTGTATGGGTGGTTGCTCTTTTTCGCTTAAAGCGATAAAAATTTTAGCTGCTTTTTCTGGGTCATTGGGTTGATTCCCATTAATATCTTTTAAGTGTGCCTGTTCCATTTCTCGAGCAGTTTTATAAGCTTCAATGGGTTTGGCAGGTGTTTGAACAGAGCCCTCGGCTAAAAAATTCGTTTTAAAATAACCTGGATAAACTAAAGTTGTATGTACGTCAAACGGTTTCATTTCTTCAGCTAATGCTTCGGTAAATCCAGCAACCGCAAATTTTGTGGAACAGTAAATACCAAAACCAGCAAAATTACCTGTATAGCCACCAATGGATGCGATATTGAAAATATGTCCAGAGTTTTGTTTGCGTAGATACGGTGTGGCATTTCTAATAACGTTTAATGAACCGAATACATTTACTTTAAAATTCTTTTCTACTTCTTCTTCTGAAAGTTCTTCTAATGTTCCAATCTGGCTATAGCCGGCATTATTGACTAAAACATCTAACTTGCCAAAATGATTAATTGTAGCTTCAATAGCTTTTTTAACATCTTGGTTTTTGGTTAAATCCATTTCAATGGGTAAGAATGTTTTATTCTCTTCTCCAATAGCAGTAATTAAGGATTGCTTATTTCTTGAAGTAGCGGCAACACTGAATCCCTCTGCTAATAATTTTTTGACTAATGTTAATCCCAGACCTTTTGATGCACCTGTTATAAACCATACTTTTTTTGTGTTCATCTTTTAAGTTTTTAGTGTTAAAATATTACACTACAAAATTGGCATTTGATTAGGTATTACAAATATCCATATCAATGAATTACATAATCAAAACAACGATTTGATAAATTAAAACTATTGATTGCTTTTTTGGACAGTAAGATATTAAACCGCTATTTTATTATTTTTTCAAAATAGGTAATGTGGTCAAAAATAGTTGGTAGCTTTTTTTAGATATAATGATTATTTTTTCTCTGATTCGAAGAGGAAATAGGCTTTGGTGGAGACCAACTTATAAGCAATAGAATCAATCTCATAAAATAAAGAGCAACCTTAGGCTTGCTCTTTATTAATTCCTATTAGTAAATTTGGTGGCTTAATAAGAATGAGGGAAAAGAATAACTAGGTCTTTTAAAAAAGAAGTGTTATTTCAAGAAAGATTTACTTCAGGACTATTTTATCAGGAATTTAATCTTAATGGAACTCCTTGTATTTAAAAATTGATTACACTATCCAGAGCATCATCTGCATCCTTATGGATAAAGTTAGCTTGATAATTTAGAGTTGTTTTTAAATCACTATGGCGATATAATTTTTGTAACATTAAAGGGTGTATTTTATCTCCAGCAATATTTCCAAAACTGTGCCGGGCAATGTGATTTGATAAATTCTTGTCAATACCACATTGATTAGCTATACGCTTAAGGTATTTATTAAATAGTTTTGTCGCATTTCTAGTTTTCCTAAAAACATCTTCATCATCGTTAGAATTGGCATCTTTTAAGAAAGGAAAGACATATCCGTTATTTTCCGCTTGGTTCTTTCTGTAATAATTTAATATGGTATTGGCTTTATCTGGAATTTTAAGACTTAAGGGCTTTTCATTTTTATTCATAACATAGTAAAGCCTATTATCATTAAAATCTGCCCATTTTAATTTTACCACATCAGAGATGCGTATTCCAGCAAAATAAAAAGCAATTAACCATACATTGTGTGTATGCCAGATTGATGATTGAGGTTCAAATTCCAATGATTCTATTTTTTCAATTTCCTTAATCGTAAGACCGATTTTGTTGCCAGAACCAATCCGTATCTTTTCTTTTTCTCCTGCAAACGGATAAAATTTAGAAGCAACAATCCCATCTTTAATAGCAATATTAAAAAGGGTTCTTATAAAAATTAGTTGATTTGATATAGTACGTGTTTTCTGATTCAAGTAGGCAGAACAGAAAGTTTTATATCTTTCTATAAATGCCTGATCGATATCCCGGAATTTCAAGGTCTTGTTTTTCTTGAAATGATTAATCCCGTCCATAAAGGAATATTCGCCTTTACGTGACTTGCTAACCCTGTCCTTTCTTCTTTGTTTTATATCTGCAATCACCTTCTTTTTGGGTGATGAGGATTTAAGTGTTAAAAACTCTTCAATGTTATATAATATAGAAAGCTCAGATTTAGCTACTGAGAAAGTTCCACGATCATATTTGCTTTTAACGCGTTCAGCAGCAACTGAAAAAAATGATTTAGAGCCTCCGGGTCCTTTCAGTTTTTGTTTAGCCTGTTTGGGTGTAATACTATCATCTTTAGAATCAAAATAGAGATCGTTAGCTTCTGTCAACTTCTTCATCAAAAAGTTGTTTAGTTTTTTATGATTTGGGTGGGTTCTTTTAGCTTTTCCGGCAACTTTGTCCCAGTCCTTTTCAGACACATATTGACCAAGCCATTTATAATTTGTCTTGTAGTTTTCACTAATTCTTATAGCCAAAGGAATAGTTCCATCCTTTTTCATCATATTTTTACGCAATACAATTTTGATACTTGCCATAATAACCTTTTTAGAATAATACAAAGATACTAAAAACTAGTACAGAATAAGTACAGAATAATTTGATTTTGGATGATTTTATTCTAATATATAAAATATTAAATAGCTTTAAAACAATTGATTATGAGGGGTTTTGTGTTATTTTAATGATGCTAAGTGTCAAGCTCATAACCCGAAGGTCACTGGTTCGAGTCCAGTTCCCGCTACTAGCAAAGACAAGGCTTCACAGAAATGTGAAGCCTTTTTTTATGGATTGGGTACAACATAGGTACAACAATTTGAGTATTTATATGGGTAATAAGAAATAGTGCTAATTAACATTATTTGCCTGTATTTACTATTGCCGAATGTATGAACTAAAGCTTTAGAACAACTTTTTTGTAGAGTAACGGATCCCGTTTTTTATAATTCTTACGCCCATTCCCCTTGATTCCGCAGAAAAAGCTCCATTAAGAGAAATACTTTTCAATTAAAAAATCTTAGACACAACTTCAAAGCTTTCGATTTCCATTTCGCTACCCTCACCGAAAAAAGGCAGGAGCGCTACATTCCCAATCTCTGTCTTTAAAATCAAGTCCGCTTTAAATGCGGATAAATCCTGCTAAGAATGGAAATTCGGTTCCATAACCCGTTCAGCACATTCCCGCTCCATTGCGCAGAAAAGCTCCATTACGGGAAAAATGCTTCTCTACAAAAGTCTTGGACACAAGCAAAAATTTATTCTTCCATTCCACTATCTCCGCAAAAAGGCGGAATAACTCCATTACCGGAATAAGTTTTTTACTTAAGTCCGCTTTAAATCCTACTTCAAGAGGATAATCCACTTTCATAACCCGTTCAGCACATTCCCACTTCATTCCGCAGAAAAAGCTCCATTGCGGGGAAAGAGCTTCACTATAAAAGTCTTGGACACCATCCCCATTTTCTCCTTTCCATTTCGTTAGCCCTTCCCGCTATGCTGGGAAGCGCACCTCATTCCAAATCGAAATCGGGAATGGAGTCCGCTCTATCGGAATTCCATTATTCATTTGGCCGCGCTTCCCATGTTTTTGTACTTCACATAAAGACTTTAGACCCACTTCCGCGCCGTCACTGTCCCTTCCCTTTTTTTGTAAGCAAAATACCAACATTTGGAAGTTGAACAGACTGCATAACCGGTCGTGCCTCCCTTTTATAAGTCTTTATCAATTCCAAATATTGAAAATGTATCAGCAACAAAAAAAGGTAACAGCGACGGCACTACGGGAAGTAAATCTAAAATGAACATTATGAAATCGTACAAAAACATCAAAAAGGAAGCGGGGCCAAAAAAACAAAAAAAGGAAAACGCTCAAGATACAATAAGTAAATCGCTTCAAAAAAATATAAACGAAAACTGCCTGAAAGGTTCAGGTAGTCTATTAATTAATCTTTAATTCTTTTATTATGAGTACTATTAAAAATCACGTACAGCTAATTGGAAATGTTGGTCAGGAACCAACCATTACCAACCTTGAAAACGGTAAAAAAGTAGCCCGTTTTTCACTTGCCACCAATGAGTATTACAAAAACGAGAAGGGCGAAAAAGTGCAAAATACGGAATGGCATACCGTAATCGCCTGGGGAAAAACTGCAGAAATCATTGAGAAGTATGCAGGAAAGGGTAAGGAAATTGGAGTTAGCGGAAAATTGAAATCCCGTAGTTACGAGGACAGCGAAGGCGTAAAGCGTTATGTTACCGAAGTGGAGGCCAATGAAATCCTTTTGTTAGGCGTAAAGAACGGCAATAATACAGCCGAGTAAATAAAAAACAAAGAGGGCGACTCTGTGGAAAGTAGCGCCCTCTTTCATTATTCACCTTTTAAATTAGATCATAATGGAAACCAAAGTTAATGAAATCGCAATTAGTTATAGTGGAAACCTTAAAACAAATCAGCTTCCCAAAATAACTTCCTCACAAAATGCAGCCGAACTCCTTTACGGGCAATGGAACAAAAACAATATCGAACTGCACGAAACCTTTAAAATAATGTTGCTGAACAATGCCAATAAGGTAAAAGGTATTTATGAAGTATCTACAGGAGGCATTACCGGCACCTTGGTAGACTTAAGGATATTATTTGCCGTAGTACTCAAAAGCCTTACCACGGCAGTAATCCTCGCACACAACCATCCGAGCGGAACCTTGACACCGAGTGAACCCGATAAACGCCTGACCCAAAAAATTAAAAAGGCAGGGGAATTATTTGATATTAAGGTATTGGACCATTTGATCCTGACACCTGATGGAAATTATTTCAGTTTTGCAGATGAAGGAATCCTTTAAATGGAAAGCTTGTGATCTATCTTAATTTTTCACACCTGAACGAAGAGGTTCAAAAACGGCTTTTGGAGAATTCCAAAAAGGATGTGGAACGAAAATTTGGGGATGATATCCGCAAATACGTAAGAGAAAATTATACCTGCTTTGAGACGATGGTGGAGGAAGAAGCCTTGCGAAATTTATATTCCTATACTTTCATATTCAACATCTAATTTCCCTAAACTTTATAGTCAAACACCTCCAGAAATTTGGAGGTGTTTTTCTTTTCAATTATTTTCAATTCAATAAAAATCATTATCTTTATTTCGCTGAAATTCAGCATTTAATTTTACGTAGGGTTATCCATTTTTTGACTTTCGCCGATAACCGTACCCATCAATAAAATACATAACAGGAAATTATTTCCCTGGAACTAGCAATTGGCTTTTGACCAAATTGTACGGAATTTTTGTTCGCCTGTGGCGAACGAAAAGGAGTAGCAAGAGGGTAACACGCGCTGCGATGTTAAGCACTCCTTTTCGTTTTCAAAATGCTGATATTCAGCAACTTGAAAAAATATAAAATTCATGACCTTCTACAATTTGCGACAAATGCCCTGCGAACGCCCATTTTTAGGGAAGGATTTGCGACAAATCGGCGAATTATGGACTCATTTATCGGCATCAGGTTCAAAAAGGAAACGGCAAAACGTTTTCAGGAATTTTCAAGGACACACTTCAAATCGCACACAGAAGCATTGGAAACAATGCTCGATTTTTTCTTCTACAATGAGATTTCCCCAAAGGAAAAATTGGGGCCTACGGGAAGAACAATCGAAGCTTCCCTAGAGAAACGTATCAATGCGGTGATTGCGATAATGCGGGATATGGAAAAGAGCCAGACCAAACCCACTGTGGCAATGTTGGAATCTCTTTTTCAAACCGAAGAACCCAAAAAGAAACCGTTGATTTTGGAAAAGAAAATCATTGAAGAAAAGAATGAAGTACGCTTTGGAGAAAAGCTAAATGGGAACAGCGAACTGTAAATTTTTGAGCTATGTACATCACCATCACACCTCAAAAATTAGGGAACAATTACTCGCAAAGTTCAGCGGATTTTGTGGGCTATCTGGAGAAAGAAAACCAGGGTTTGGAACAGGGAGCTATGGAATATTTTTTCAATCAATATGATGAGGAAATATCAGCGGATGAAGTTGTAAAGGAAATTGATGGGAATGGTGCCAAACTCAAAAAGACCGAACCGAAATTCTATTCGATCACGGTGAGCCCTTCCAAATATGAATTGAACCGGTTACAGAACAACAGTGAGGATCTAAAAAGATACACCCGTGAACTGATGAAGGACTATGTGGCATCCTTCTATCGTGAAATCAACGGAAGACCGATTAGCATCGATGATATAAAATATTATGCGAAAATAGAACACCACCGAACGTTCAAGGGAACGGATTGGCAGATTAGGGAGAACCAACCCTTTGCTACCAAAATATTGCAGCTCAAAACAGAAATCAGAAACATTAAAGAGGGGCGAGCTGAAGGCTATATCAAACTATTGCAGAATAAAATTGACCGATTGGAAAAGGAGGCTCCGCACCAACAGGACGGGAAGCGAATAGTCCAGGGGATGCCCAAGGCAGGAAATCAAAGTCATATCCATATCATCGTAAGCAGAAAGGATGCATCCAATACTTTCAGTCTTTCTCCTGGGAGCAAGCATAAGGCCTCGGAAGTCCAGATGCATGGTAAGAATGTAAAACGGGGCTTTGACCGTGATCAATTTTTTGACCGGGCAGAAAAGACCTTTGACAGGACTTTTGTCTATCAAAGAAACTTTGCCGAGACCTACAAGGCTCGAAAGGATTTTATCAAAAACCCTAAAATATATTTTGCATCGCTGATGAAATTGCCCACCAATGAAAGGGCGATTGCTTTTAAAATTATGAAGGAAAGTGGTGTTCCAATGTTACCAAGTATTCCGGTTACACAGGCACAAATGGCAATGAAAATATTCAACCGCCTGCGCCATGGTGTGGACATCGCTATAAAATCAAGTTCAATAGGTATCTAAAGGAAAAATATAATGGAATTAATTAATCTACACCATATACTCTTGATTATTGTTCTGACAATTTCAGTATTTTATGGATTGTACCGAATTTCAAAATATGCCTTTATCTTAAATACGGTGTTTCTTTTGGGATTGATAGCTTATCTGTATTATCCGCATAATACGATAAAAGCAATACTTTATTTGGGTTGCCCTCTATTTCTGACTAATACCGTATTTTACGTTTTTCTGCATAAAACGGATCTAAAACAAAATACATCTGAAAAATATCGTGTAACCTTCAAAACAGATAAGAAAAGCTTTAAAATTGAAAACATCAGGCGCGGTGCTTCCATTATTGGGTCTGCCGGAAGTGGAAAAACCGAAAGCGTGGTTTATGGTTTTTTAAAACATTTTCAGGAACATAATTTCTGTGGGGTTATTCACGACTATAAGGATTTTGAACTCACCGAAATGGTATACCCGCTTTTTAAAAATCCGGATATTCCTTTTCGTATTATCTCCTTTGACAAAATCATCCATAGGGTAAACCCCATTGCACCCCGGTATCTCGAAAACGAAGAAAGTGTAAATGAGATTTCCCGAGTACTTATTGAAAATCTTCTGGAACAGCGGGAATCAGGAACGACCGGGACTACTAAATTTTTTAATGATGCAGCTGAAGGATTAATAGGTGGATTGATCTGGAAACTGAAAACATCCTATCCTAAATTCTGCACTTTACCCCATCTAATTGCTATATATCAATTTTTGGACACGGATAGCTTAATAAAATTTTTGGAGACCAATACGACTTCCAGGGCTATGGCAGATGCCTTTATCAGCGGCAAAGATTCCGAAAGGCAGACAGCAGGGGTAAAGAGTACATTGGCCAATGCTCTGAAACGCATAAGCACACAAAATATTTTTATGGCACTTTCCGCAGATGAAGTACCATTAAATATTAATAGCTCGGAAAATCCTGCCGTGATTACCGTAATTAACAATCCAAAGTTTGAGACCTCCTATTCTCCCGTTATTGCCACAATAATTCATACAATAGTTAAACAAATGAGTGTGCGCAATTGTAAGTCTTCTTTCTTGTTGATGGAAGAAGCACCGACAATTCGGTTGTTAAATATGCACCGAATTCCGGCCACTTTAAGAAGTTATGATATTGCGACAGTTTACGTAATGCAGGACAAGATCCAAAACGATATGATGTATGGGGACAAGGCGAGCAAAGCCATTTTGAGCAACCTTTCTTATCAGTTCTTTGGAAAGGTGAATGATCCTGATACTGCAAAATACTATGAACGCTTCTTTGAAATCGTAAAAAAAGAAACTACCAGTATAAACCGTGGATACAGCCTTGATTTTGATACTCGCATTACCACCGGGGAACGGGAAATTCCTAAAATCAGAGCGGATTCCTTTTTCCGCTTAAAACAGGGGGAGTTTATAACTTATGCGGATGGGGAGGATAAAAAAGTGCAATTTAAATTGCAAAAAATCCATAGGCAGGTTCCTCAGGAGGAGAGGCAATTTTCAAAGGTTGATTTGGAGGCTAACTTTAGTAGAATTTACCAAGAGGCTAAATCGATATTTCAATAATACTTAAATTCCTCGGATCATGTACTTAAAAATTACTTAGGCGTTCATAACCCAATTGCACCAATAAATTTTAGAATTTATTTTAGTGTTATACCTGTTTTCGGTATATTTATCGAATAAATACTAAAATGCTTGTTGCAGAATACATCAAAAAACTTTTAGCCGTTGAAGAATATGCATTCTCAATGAATGAGCTTTTGCGTGAAACCGGGAAAGGAAAAACTGCGATTTTAAGAGAATTGGCCCGCTTGATTGAAAAAGACGAAGTGTTTAATCTCCGGCAAGGCTTTTACCTCATACTTACGCCAAGATATTCCAGTCTTGGAAAATTACCAATCAGTCTATATATCCATAAACTTTTTGATTACTTAGGGCGCAGGTACTACTTGGGATTTTATAGTGCAGCTAAAGCATATGGGGCAAGCCATCAACAAGCCCAACGCGATTACGTGATGACTCAAGCACCTAAATTGTTGGACATCCAAAAATCGGCTATTGATATTCGGTTTTTGACAACCTCTGCCTGGCCGGAAAAAAATATTCTTTCCAAAAAATCAGATGCCGGGATTTACCATATTTCCAGTCCTGCTTTGACAATGGCAGATCTTGTCCATTATCAGAATAAATTGGGTGGCCTTAGCCGGATGCTATCCACAATAGAAGAATTATTGGAAGATGTAAACCAAAATGATCTTAATGATTTACTAGGTTGGTATAGTCAAAATGCTACCTTACAGCGGATGGGATTTTTGATTTCCGAAGTAGATCCAGAGAATTCATTATGCGATTCGATTTTTGAACATCTGAAAAAACAAAAAACATATCCGGTATTATTGCAACCTGATACCAGGCAAAAACCTGGGGCGGTAGATAATAAATGGAAGGTGGATACCAACCTACAACTAGAAAGCGATTTATGATTTCAAGACCTTACATAGCCCAATGGCAGAAAAACTCCCCATGGAAAGAATTTGCACAAGTTGAACAAGATTTAATTATTAGCAGGGCATTGGTGGCAATTTTCTCTGATGATTTTTTACGGGAAAATTTAGCTTTTCGAGGTGGTACCGCTTTACATAAACTGTATTTGGATCCTGCTCCACGATATTCAGAAGATATTGATCTCGTGCAAATCAAAGAGGGACCCATCAAACCTATAATGAAGCGCATTGGTGAAGTAATTACTTTTTTTGAAGAGGATCGGCGCACACAGGTAAAGGGGCACGGAGCAAAGGCTTTATATCGGTTTACTTCGGAATATGAAGGAGAACGTCGCCGGCTCAAGTTAGAATCAACTGTAAAGAACATTTTAATGTATTGGAATGGGTTAGTTTTCCTTTTGAAATCAATAATCCCTGGTTTTCAGGGAAAGCAGATATAAAAACCTATAGCATCAATGAACTGTTAGGAACTAAGTTGAGGGCTTTATATCAGAGAAGTAAAGGAAGGGATCTTTTTGATCTGGATTATTCCCGCCGGAATATGAAATTGGATGTTGATGAAATCATAAACTGCTTCAACGTCTATATGGAGTTTTCTGTAGGACAAGCTCCTTCACAAAAAGAGTTTCTACAGAATATAGAAGGGAAGGAAAATGATCCGGGTTTTACAGGCGATATGGAAGGTCTATTGCGGTCCGAAATTCGCTATGATCAAAAAGCTGCCTTTAAATGGTTAAAAGAAGCCATTATTCCAAGAATGTGATTATTCAAAAAGGCACTTCCTCCCTTGGCTTTCTTTCCGTTACTTTCCACTGCCCCTCTTCCTTAATTAATTTAAAAACTCCAGGTTTTTCTTCGAACGAAGTGGAATAGCGAACCCAGGCTACATTACCATGGATGGCGTCTTCAATAACTTCAAAATTGATTTCGGTGTTTTCATTCTCAGCAAACAATCCCTGGATACTTGACAAGACAGCATATTTTTCGGCGGTTGTGTATTTTTCCAGGGTAGCATCATCATTGTAATAAAAACTTTCCGCAACAATTTTAGCCGTTTCGGTGTGGGTCATTTGTTTTTCAGTACAAGCTATCAGAGCTATAATGATGGAAAACAGGAGGACTTTTTTCATGACGTTTCTAGTTAGGGTTATTGATATATTTATGTGGTACTTTTAATTTTATACTTCTCCCGCCGTTTTTTTCATTCAGTTCAAGAATGACTCTGCGGTCATCTCCCAAAGAAAATTTAGGTAGCACATAGACCAGTTTTTCTGTATCACCTTCTCTGATTTTGGAAGGCATACTGTACTTAAAAAGAGGTCTTTCATAGATGGTCTGAGAGGATTTCCTTTTTCCTTTTTGCCTGGTCTCAATTCCGAAATTCAGGAAATTCACATCATAATCCAGGGATGATTTGTTTTCGATCTGGATAACGAAATAAAGCTCTTCTTTATCAAATACTATATTTTCAACGCTTAACACAATATTCTGATCTCGCTTTTTTAATCGTCCTATTCTTTGTGTTCGATTAACCAGAAAGGAGCAAAAATTATCGTAATAGTAGGTCTTGTCCCTTTCTTTAAGCTCTTCCTTATTTATCTCCGATTCATCAATGACCACAGGCTTTTCATTGCCGATAGTATCAGATGTTAAAACAAAATAATTCAGCTGATTAAGCTGTTCCTTATACTTTACAATATACGAAAAGACCGAACCATTTGAACTGACTACAAGAAGATTACTTTCTTTTCCAGGCGTGGCCTGTAAGAGTCCGAAATATTGTTCCGCTTCCCGGTTATAAGTAAAAACAAAATTGTCAGAACCTGTTATTCCCTGCCGTATAGGTTTCGGAAAGAACAGGGCCACATTTTTTTGGTCATTTGCAAAAATGGTGTCGAGGATTTTTCTTTCCTGTGCCAAACAAGGACGAAATGCAAAAGAGGTGAAAAACAGGAGGAATAAGATATTAGTTTTCATAGTTCAGATTTTAAAATTAGTTTGTAATCATTAAGTATGGTTACTTTTACGTTCCGGTTATTGCGCCTAAGAACCTTGGTTATTCCACTAATTTGTGGCACACTTGGAATATTTATGTCCTGTATGATATCATCCAGAACCTCACTGGTTGCCTCTGCCCGGAAACTGTTTACCACATAAATACCTTCGCTGCCATCCTGGAGGTCGAAAGCCTTCAGGTTTACCGGATGATGGTCTATATTTTTAACCTCGACCAATGTCCTGTTAGGCTTAAAGTTGATAAAGCCATAGACAATAGTATTTTTAGGAATCCATTGATCATTGATCTTGGCTGTCGATGTCAGGCGCATCTGGAGGCGGGAATTGGCTTTGACGACCTGGTTCCCGTCGACTACAGCATATATAACCAAATGGGTATTTGCTGCAACAAGCCTACTGTCTCGCTTAGGAGAGGAGGCAAAGAACAGTTGATGCTCCAATCCCATTTCCTTAGCCTCGATTTTCTGCTCCTGCTCTATCTCTCCAACTTCCATTTGAGGAGTGTGGGTGGTAATCTTTTGTTCTGGCGTAAATTCCTGGTCTATTCCTTCTGAATATTTTATACGTCCGGATTCATAGATACTGTCAACAATCCTTTCCTTTTCCTTTTCGGTCAGTTCTGTGTCATAGAAACCCAGTGAATCTATCAGCTTCTCATCGTAAATACTGGGAGCATTGGTTTCCCGTACTTCCCTCAAATCATTTATAGCATCAAGTTTGGAATCATATTCCTTCGATTCCTGTTCCAGTTCAGGAACCAAAGTTTGTTTCAAATTTTGGCTCTCACTTTCGTCATCGCCCATAATCATTAGCGAATAGGAAATTAGAAATAGGAGAATTACTGCGATTACAGCCCCAAACACTATTTTATTCTTTTCAATTTTCATTATTTAGTTTCTTTAAAGTGTTTTCAAAGTAATTAGTGATAAGCAACCCGTGAGGGTTGTTGGGAAAGTTTCGATCTACAGTGATCAGGTTTCCTGTGGAAACCAGCTCATATGTATCGATCACGGATCCGCGGTTGATTTCAAAAATCGTAATGGTTTTAAAGCTGTACTTTCCTTCTTGTTCGGCTACTTCAGAGTTTATACTAAGTACCTTTTGAACCAGCGAATATTGAATCAACCTGTTGTAAACACCATCAGCTTTCTTCTGACGGTATAGGTTGTCGACAGAGCTGTTTCCCAGCCAAAGCGCTTTTTCAAGGTTTTTCTCATAATTGCTGGCATCGATGTTATAGAAGTAATTATGAAATAGCTCCAAATGTGCCAGTGCTTCCACCCTGAAGTTTTCTTTTTGGGAAACCAGTTTTAACGGGATTACCTCTCCGTTTGTATTAACCGCAAAGGCACTGTTCAGTGCTCTTTTATTAATGGAAAATGCTATCCATCCTGAAAAGATGCTCGAAGAGAATGCGCAAATAACTACAGCAATAACTACAAACCTATTTAGCTTTAACACGGCATATATATTTTGATAAGGTGTTTTCATGATGTAAAAAGTCTTAGTGTAAAAGAAGTTGCCCGCCTGTAAAGTTTAAACTTCAGAAAAACGATAAACCCAATAGATCCCAGTTCAATTACCGGGGCAAAAAAACCACTACCCACGTCTGTACCGAACAAGTTTGTCCAGAAGTTGGTATTAATTTCTGTGTAAATTGCATTGATAAAAACGTTTACCAGGAAAAATGCAGGAACAAGCATATAGACTGCTGCATATAGTTTGAAAAAGTTATAGGCCAGGGAACGAAATTTTTCAAAGACTGCCAGGCTTATGACCAGTGGAAAAAAAGCCTGCATCAATCCCAATAAAAAGTAGCGTTCAGCCAGAAATAATGGGTAGATGAACAGGTCCAATATCCATAACAGGAGACTTAAAATAAAAGCTATCATTTTAAAGCCATACAAGGGAGTAATTAAGAATTCGTACAACAAAGACATGGCCATTGTTACGGCATCCAGTATGTTTACATCTTCTTCAATGGGTATGTCCTGCATTTGCAAGGGAAGTAAAGCAGGAGCCGTATCCCGATAACGATCTTCAATGGCCACTAGAATTCCATCAAAAAAGCCTAGGATTTGTGTGGAAAAAATTACCAGTAGCACTACTGCAAAATTCTTTGCAAGTTCCCCGGGACTCAGTCCCCATGTATAACCTTCCTTATCGGCAATACCTTCATTATATTTCTTAAGGATGTTCACAAGGAAAAAGAGCACAGCAAGCGTTTTCATTCCCACTATGGTGTACTGTGAAAATTCACTGTCCTGTATGGTCTGGAAAACCGCATCGACATATTCCAGTCCAATAACTAAAAGGATGCTAGCACTCATCTCTAAAAATTTGTTTCACGATTATTGATCTTATCCTGCATCTTTCTAAAAGAAATGATATCCCGATAGCGTTTGGTTTTCATATTGATCTCCACAACCATTTCCCTGGACTGCATTTCCTTTTCCTGAAGAATTTCTGTACGCTCCCCGTCACTCATTTTTAGATAATCGCTGGACAAGATTTCATCTATGAAATCCATTGTTTCCAAAGAATTATCTACAATGGCATTAAAAGATTCCGATACCCGCGTAACTTCTTCCGGTTTGATATAGGGCGAGTTTAGGATTTCTCTTAGATCGTTTTGCATTATCCCGATAAGACGTTGATTGTTTCGCCCTATTTCGCGGACTGCCTTCAGTTGCTTCACGACCGTATTCACCTTCTCAAGATTTTCTTTCTGCTGTTTCAGGAATTCAGCAGTTTTTAAAAGTTGTGAGGTTTGCTTAGCAGATTCGACCAGCGACTTTACAAGACTGATAAAGTTCGTATTATCGTACACGGGCATTCCCTGACCGGCGGAACTGGCATTCACAAATAGTATCAGACTTAAGGTTAAAAGTAAATTCTTCATGATTTTAAATTTTTATAGTTAGCCGACTTTCTGCTGTATATAGCATAATGGCCTTTTCCATATCCTGATGTTCCCGGTAGAGCCTCATTATTTCTTCATTTTCGAATCCATCGGTTAAATAAGCTGCATAAACTTCCCTTGGCACTTCAAGACGGAAGACATTGCTTTCCTTCCCAATCTTGATAAACATTTCGGTGTATTTGCGCGCTCCGGAAAGATTGTTCCTGATAGATTTTAACTGGTTAAGATCGTGACTGGAAAGATTTAACCGCTTGGCCAGCTCGTTATATCCCTTTTCATTGTGCAGGCTGTAAATAACTTGGGTGTTTTCCAGAATACTTGCCGAAATGGAATTATTGGGCAGCTGGTTAATAGATTGTAAGATGATACCAATTGCCCCGTTTTGTTTCCGAATTGCCTGATAGTAGAATTCAACACTTTCCAGTACGTTGTCAAATTTCAGTTGCTTGGCAAATTCATCGAAGAGGATGATGCCTTTCTCGGCACGGTTTTTCCAAATGGTTCGTTGGATAGCAGATTTGATCAGCTTAAGCATTACTGAAAGGACTTCCTTATTGTCTTTTACTTCATCAAGTTCAAAAACAATCAATCGCTTGTCCTCAATTTTGTAGGTTTGATCCTCGCTAATTTCAAAAAGGAAACTATACAGACCATCACCAACATATTCGGACATCACGTGTAGGAAGTTCACTATGTTAAAGTAATCGGGATGGATCTTTAGTTTTTGCAGGAGATCTTTTTGATTTGTTTCTATGAACTGATAAAAACTATCCAGGGAATGTTTTTCAGGAACATTTGAATAGTAGTGAAGCAATATTTTTCTAATCGAAACCGACTGTGCTTTGGTGACTTTTAAATCGGAGCCGAAGAGTTCAAACAGGAACATTGACAAATCCTCGAGGCGTTCAGGCGTTATATCCTCTGAATTACTGATGTAAAACGGATTGATACCCAAATTTTTTCCGCTTTCATATCTCAGAACTGTATATTTCTCAGGATATAATTTTGCGAATTTTGTATAGGATCCACCAAGATCAATGATTACAAGGCGCACTCCGCTCTCAAAGTACTGGCGCAAAATATTATTGGCCAGAAAAGATTTTCCTTCCCCTGTAGGGGCAAAAATGGCAAAGTTCCGGGCTTTAATCCGCTTCTTTCCCTCGTCCCATACATCCTTTAGCACCGGAATGTTGTGTTCTCGATCATTGAAGATGATTCCTGTGGGATCAGATTTGTAATTCGTGTTATTGATTAGCAGGCACAGCGCATGTTTTAAATCCGTGACATATACATCTGAATTGGAAAAGTTGGAAGAAAAACAACAGTAGCTATTCAGCACATAATTTTTTCGTTCTTCTCCCCGCGGGTAGTAGGGCGTAATATCCAGTTCCTTAAATTCAGTCTTTACCTTCGAAGCAATCTGGGCCAGCTCTCCGGCTTCCTTAGCCCAATAGATGACATTCAAGTGGCCACGGATAATTCTGGAGGTGTCATCGGCGTTTATCTGATCAAGGATATGCTGAATTTTACCCAGCACCACCTTATTCTGAGATCCGAAATTTGAACTTTTTTGGAGTTCTTCGATTTTGTTATCAAGGAGCTTTCTCCATTTTTGTCTGTCATCGAGATAGACAATTTGGTTCACCATATGATTTTCATTAAGAGTCAATCCAAGGCCGTCAATAAAGCCCTGGTGGAATGTGAAATCATCAGAAGTAAACCTTTCATTGATCTTGCTGCTCTGAACAGTATCGCCAAAACAAAGCTCGCTGTTGATAGCCAGGGCATCAAAATAATTGTCGCCAACCTGAACATTAGATTTATTCAACAGGATATCGGTATCAAAGCCTTCATGAAAACCATTGAAAAAGCTATTGGTCAAAGCTTGAATTTCTACTGCGCCCAGCGGCAGTAATGACATCTTCCGGCTGTTATTGATAAAGGATACAGAATCGCTGACTGAGCTAAAAAAACTTTTCAGGTTATCATCCAGTTCCTGGTATATTCCTTTAGAAACCTTTCGGAAAGGATTTACATACTTCGGATTATTCAAAGTTTTGTTTTTGGTGAGGGTAAAAAACAAATAGCAGCGATGTTCCATAAACTCCCTGCCTTTGAAATGATCGTGAGTTGCTTTTTCTAAAAAGGTGGTATTCGGCAACAGATCGGCAGCATATGATTTCTTTAAATAAATATCCTGTTTGTGTACAACGCTGCCTGTTGGTAGCGATTTTAAAGCCTGAAACCAGACTCCATGGATATCTTCAAAGTCCTTTTCAGACAAAGAATAGATTTCAGGTAATATCCCCTCATAGCAAAGAACGACGTTACCATTATTGGTAAAAATGATATTGTCCTGAATATCGATTATGGGCGTAAAGTCCGAAAGATTAATCTTGTTCATAATTAAAATTTGAGTTTCTTCTGTTGCTGATGATATCTGGAAATCTTACCGACACCTGGAAGACCTGTGATGTTCTGGTTATTCTGATTAGTATTAAATAAAGGATACAATTGAAGGTTAAAGCACCAATGATGATCCAGAAGCTAAAAGAGAAAATGATGACCAGTAATGAAGCTACTACACAAATCATCATTAAAGCAAAGGAGGAGATGGGCAGCCCAAAAATGACAGCCCCTTTCCTAATGTTCCTATAGACTTCAAATTGTTTCATTATACCACGATTGAAATCAAATAAGTGAAGATGCCCACTACTGCTCCTGCAATAAGGACAAAGACCAGTACCCGGGTAATTCCTTTTTTCAAATCTGCATTTTCTCCAAAGAAGTGGCCTGCGTTAAACAGGAAACCAACAAGAAAGATCACTCCAAGGAGAATTGGGAAGATGGTCCGGATAGTATCGGCAATATCATTGACCGAATTTTCAATTCCCCCGATTTGTGCAAAAAGCGGGAAAGAAACCAGGGACAAAAAAAGCGTGGGATAGATTGAATTTTTCATAACGCACAGTTTAAAATTTTGTGTTGTTTTTGTTATAGAAAAAATACATATATTTCAATATAAAACGTTGAAAATCAGCTAAATAAATAAAAAATAATATTTGATTTTGAATAGGTTAGTTTGATATTATTTGATGTTAAATTAGATTAAAAACAGAAGTAGTACTGGCCAGAACCTGAAAATTTTAAATGCTCATGAGGCTGAAAAACGTCATTTTTCTGGTTTTGCTCCTGAAAATGTGTGTCATTTTGGGGCAGGGAAAAGAACATCAAAAAAGAATTATTGTAGATGTTGGTCATGGAGGAAAAGATCCAGGTGCAATAGGATTAAATGGAATCCAGGAAAAAGATGTTGTTCTGGCCATAGGAACAGAAATGATCAGGCTCAATAAATCAATATTTGGAGATGAGTATGATATTTATCTTACAAGATATGATGACAGTTTTTTCACCCTTTCAGAAAGAATCAACTTAGCAAAATCATTAAGGGGAGATATATTTATTTCCTTGCATTGCAATTCATTTCATAGCGATGCTAGGGGAATGGAAATTTTTACCTTTAATTCTAAATTCCAGAAGTTTGACTATAACACCAGATCTTCAATCGCTCTTGGGGATGAAATACTAAGAGAGTCTACTCGAAATATAAACACTAAAAACAGGGGGATAAAATTTGCCAATTTTCAGGTATTGAGGGAAATGATTAGGTTTTGTCCTGCTATTCTAATTGAAGTGGGTTTTTTAAATAATCCGGTTGAGTCGGTTTATTTTTCGAAGCCATCAAGTATCACAGCAATAGCATTGGCTATTTTGTCAGGAATAAATAATCATGTAAAATAGGATTAATGAAAGAAGCATTTTTAGAGGTAATTAGGAGTATTGGGAATGTTGTAAAAGCTTTTGTGTCAGAAATTTTTAAGCAATTTTCGGATATTAAAAAATAAAATAATGTCTGGTGATATGTTGTGCTAATATCTCGTCAAATTTATACTCTAGATACCCCATTTCTATTTTCTTTTGTCTCCTGCGGTTTCATCAAAAGCAACAAGATTGAATAATTCGCGCATTCGGCTGCGAACTCGGTTTCCGTAACGATCCTCCAGCTCTTCGGCGTTCAGGTTGGTCGTGGCATGGGTTTTAATTTTGTGCTTTGTTTGTAGAAAAAGTTCATGGCGCGATAAAAGAACTTCCCCCATTACATTACAATCTTTACCGTAGAACCTGCCGGGAGGTTCTACCCCTAAATCATCAAAGCAATAGAATTTAGTATTTCCGTAATCTTCAATCGTTTTATAGCCAAGATGATTAAAGCTGAAGGTTACATTACGGCATGGAATCATCTCGTAAGGCCGTTGCAGGGGAACAAGGTGACGGAGAAGTTTCATTAGGCTGGTTTTTCCACATCCTACGGGACCTGACAGTAAAAGGCCTTTCTCAACATCAATTCCAGACTTCTGGCAGCTCTTTTTGTCTTTGATAAAATAAGAACTCAACTTTAAGATTATATCCTTGTCTTCCTCGTAGATCTTGAATTTTTCTCCAAATAGAAGCTTTCCCTTTGCATTTAGGTACACCAGGATTTTAGGAAAATCATAGAGCACCGATTTTCCATCAAATTTCCCAAGCGAAAATTCTACGCCGCCTTCGATGATTTTAGAGGGGTTGACCATAGTCTTTGATTTTAGTGGTTTTGAGGTTGTCCCGAATTTGGCCCGCTCCTTTTTTGGTTTGGCTGTTTTCTGAGCCATACAATTCAGCACGATCCATCCAGTTTATGGCTAAGGCCCGCCAATCCCTCACCTCATTTTCATCGCTGGTTTTCCAATTTCTTTCCTGGTAGTGCTCAAAGAATTTTTTTCCTTCATCGGCAGAAAATCCTTTTTCTTTAAAAAAATATAAAACAACCTGCCTGTCCTTTGGCTGTTTATTAATGTTTATTTGTTTAGTATTGTTTATATTAGATACCAATGCTTGTCCACTCACGGGACGGTGTTGGTACACAGCTTGTCCATTGGTGGGACGGTGCGGGTTCACTGCTTGTCCACCATTGGGACAGTGTCGGTACACTACTGGTTCATTTTTGGGATGGTACTGTTCCGCAAGCTGTTCCAATATAGGATCGTGATCTCCCGTGAACGATTCATCTGATGTCTCGATAATGAACATCTTGATTTTACTGCCTTTGTACGGATTGCTGGACGGAAAATATGAGAGATAATCCCATTTATCCAGTTCAACAATACACCGATGGTAGGTAGATTTTGAACCGATCTTGGCCACGCGCATCAGTTCCCTGCGGTTAACGAAAAACTCCCTTGCAAACCGGCTGCTGTTCCACTCCTGGAATAAAGCCATGTACAAGCTAATATGGGTCGGGTTCAAGCGGTCATCAAAAAAGAACTTTTCAAAAGCCGCATTCAGTTGCTTGATATAGTTCATAGTAGTTATTCAAATTTGTGATGTACCCGATTGGCGGTCATCACCTTTTGGATTTCCTCGGCATCATAGTAAATAATTCCTCCAACTTTGGTATAGGGTAGGGTGCCGTTAATTCTTAAGTTCTGAAGAGTTCCCGGACTTACCTGGAGCAGATCCATCACATCTGAAGATTTCAGATATTTCTTCAAAGTTCCTGATGATTGTTTGGTGATGAGATTTCTAATCTCCTCGAGCAATTCCATTTTGAACTCCCGAAGATCGTCGGTGGTAATAATACTTGTTGGCATAATAGAACGGTTTTTAAAGAAAGGGACTATCAAACGGTTAAATCTTTTTAATTGATAGCCCCTATCAAGGTTTGACTTTCGTTCTACAAAATTGGGAGGGATTACTGGATTTTATTCCCCAGTACGACCGTAGTACGGTCAAAATTTAACATCTTTAAATTTGGTTGGTTCTGGGCAGATTTAAGTTCTGTTCTGTTGTTTTTGTATGCTCAAATAGCATCAAATTAATTGTGATTTGGATAAAACACGTTTTCGGTAGGTCAACCGTAGTACGGTCTTTTTTTAACAGTTTTGGAAGATCTAAAAATGGAATTCTTAGTCTTCACTTTTATCCATTTCGGAAAGTAGTGAGGTCGCCAATTGATCGAGGAATAACGTCCTGCTATTTTTTCTGCCTTTGATGTCCTGGTTGGTTTTGTAGATATCCCTTGGCGTATAATCGAAGATTTCCTGAAGCTTTTGTGAAACCTTCATAATGCTAAGGCCATTCTGGTTCCGAAGTCCATTATACCATAGGGCATAAACTAATTCCACCCAATCTGAATTAGTAAAAGGCCACTGTATTTTTTCGGTAGCACGCTGCTTTACCTCTTTTTCATTACGATTATTTTCAAGATTGGACATTCGTTCATCCAGATAAATAACCAATTTATTGTAGGCTTTGAATTTACCTAAGAGCATATCCCTCGGCGTACAAAAGTCCGGATCCTGAAAATAGAATTTTGAAGTGGTTATATGGAAGCTATCCAGATAATACCGCGTGTAATATTCTTTGTCGAAATGGGTGGCCCCGGAATTGACATACTGCCCAAAATCTAAATTGTACAGAAAGAAGCGGTTTAGCTTACAAATTTTCTTTTTTATGAATTTAAGCTGGGAATTTTTATCCGCTTTTGGAAACTGGATTTCAAAGGAATGAATTTCTGAGAAATAAATTAGATGAACAAGGGGAGCCTGTTTTATAATTTTAAAGAATTCAATTTCGGCTTCAATTGAGTCAAAGCCTTTAGCTATGACTTCTCTTTTGAGTGTAATGAGTAGGTTACGACAGACTTCAATAGAACGATAGGATTGTTCAAGGATATTCTTACTGTGGAGTTTGATTTCCTTCAGTTCTTCCAATAGCTTGTATGAGAGCAATTCTGTATCCATCTGTAACAATTTTACTGTAAAGCATCATACACTTCTTTATATAAATGGTTAGATAGTCCATTCGAGTCTGTCGACTACGAATGATCAAAAAGAAAATTGGAAGGTACTTTCCTTACAGCTAAAGAACCTCCTTGAAGATAATCACAAATACCTTTACTGCCAGTAATTGATGCCGTATTTTATTACGGGAAAGTCCGTATTTTCCTACGGAATACGAGCTAAAAACTCAAAATAGTACCAGAGCTATTTATTCTTTGGCTTGAAGCGAGCTATAAATTGACCTCTATTCTTGACCGCAGTTTTTTTAAAAATATTTGAGGCATGTTTAGAAACAGTGCTTTCTGCTATGAAAAAATCTCTGGCAATTTCTTTATAGGATACTCCTCGTAAAATGGATAATGCAATTTCAACTTCCCTTCTTGTCAGATCTCCATAGATTATTTTGTTTTTCAGGGCTTCATTTCCTTCTACTTTTTGAAAAGCAAAGACTTCGAAGGCTTCAGGTTTGTTCTTCAGAAAACGGAGGTATCTATTTACTTCAATAACTGTTATTGCATAGAAAGCCAGATTCATTACAGTGAAGGTTAACCATTGATAATCACCTATAACTGTTAGTATTGGCAAAAGGGCTATGCAAGAGATACTTATGATGGCTAATTTATTTTTTTTAGAAACAAATGAATTTGGATTATCGATGTTTGAAATCCTTCTGTAAAATAAGCCGAGAAAAATAAATGCTATAATTGAAACCGGGATCGTGAAATAAATCCTTGCTGCATTTAAAGAGTTTGTAAGGAAATAAGGGATTAAAAATAGAAGAATAAAACAACCTCCAACGAGTATAGCAATATTGCGGATGGTAGAACCATACTTTAAAAATTGAATATCATAGTCTTTATATAAGTAATAAATCATATAAAGGCACAGAGCGATTGCTACGCCATAAGTAATAATATATTGAACAATAATGGGATCAGGAAAACTTTTTGTTGGCAGGAATCCCCCAGTTAAGTTGTAAGCAATATACAGCAATCCGAGAGTTATATACCTTCTTAGACTCAGGCGTTTCAGTTTCAAATTTTGAATGACAGCAATAAGTACAATAATGGTGTCAATCAATAGGTAAAAAAAAGTTGTCCAATGGATTGAGGTGCCAAACATCATTGTTTCTCATCTTTACGCTCAAATTTATTTGTCTCTAAATTTTTGATAACATTGCTCCAATGAAAAATCCTGCCGTTCATAGCCACATAGACATCTGGCTTTAAAAATTGTAAGGCACATATTGCATAGCCTAAATTAAATGGAGCATCTGTATTTTGAAAGGATCCCAGAATAAAGGAACCTGTGAGAACTATCGTTTTATTTATTTTTCGTTCTGCTATATGTTTTGCAGTTTCTTCCATAGTGAAAGTACCATGAGATACTAAAATTTTTGAAGGTTTTGAAGTTTGGATTTTTTCTACCAAATACTCCCGGTCTTCAAATGTGATAGATCTGCTGTCTTTCTGGAAAACTTCTTCTATGGAAAAAGAAAATGAAACATTCGCCGCTTCCAGAAAATTACTTAGTGAAATTTTCCTGGTGCTTTGTTCTTGATCATAATCCAGCCCTTCGATGGTGCCACCTGTTGTAAGTATATGTATCAAAATTGTAAGATTTGGGATTTTACGTACTAAAGATATTGTACTTATTCTTTAGTAAATACTGAATAAGGAATTTTTTGACTAGGAGAACGTTAATTGCCTGTAGCAAACAACTAAAGCTAAGATAGATTGTTGCTACTGTTCCTTATTCTCAGTAACACTTGAGATACGAGGGCCAATATGGGCAGTTCCAATAAGGGTCCTATTACCAACGCCAGGGAAATCAATGGATCATTAGGAAATGCCGTCAGAGCAATGGCAAGTGATATAGGTGAATTCCTGGCAAGAGTTGTTAAACTCAGGCTTGCGGAATCCTCATAATTAAACTTCAATACATAACTGCCAAAACGGCTCACCAGGAAATTCACGATAAAAAAAATTAGAATTGGGACAAGAAGAATATAAAGTACGCTAAGATTATTAGTTAAATATTCTCCCTGCGATGTAAACATAGCCACGATGGCCAATGCTAAAAAAATGATTTGTGCAGTTTCAAAAAAGGGAAGGATCTTCTGCTCCATCAAAGTTTTTTTTCTACGCTTAGAACTCCAGAACTTTGTGAGCTGTGCGAATAGAAATGGAACCAGGAGCACCAGGAGGATACTTTCCCACAAAATTACGGCGTCCACAGATCCTGTTTTTCCGAAAAACAACAGCAGGTAAACCGGAAGAAGAATCAATTGCAAGATCAAATTTACCGGCAAAACGGCTGCCGACAGGGAAGTGTTTCCTTTAGCTATTCCTGTAAAGATCAAATACCAGTCTGTACAGGGGGTTACCATTAGCATAACAAATCCTATCCACAAGCTCAAATGTTCCTTTAACAGCAGTAGCCCTAATAGATAAGCAATAATTGGTGTCCAGATGAAATTGATTACCAGGTTTGCTGATATGAATTTAAGATTTGAAAAGCTGGAAAGCAGGTTCTTTACAGGAATATTTAGAAATAAGCCGAAAAGCATCACCATCAGGAAAGGGACGATCAGGTATTCTGCATATTGTTTGAGACCTGCTATCTGGCCAAGAAGCAGACCAAGGCCTACCGCCACGGCTATTATGAAAGTATGATATTTATTTATTGCGTTCATTAATGGATAATTCTATAGAAGGAAAATTTGCAAAGAAAATAACCCCTTTCTTTATGCAAAGCAATCGTCCATTTGGACAGGAAAGACGGAACACCTATTTATGGAAAGGCTTTCCTTAATTCAGCCCGGCATTGGGAAAAGTCGAGAACATTCTGCATAAGGCAAAGCGGAAAAATTTCCAGCAGTGGCAGCCAGGATAAAACTGAACTATAAATCGTATTCCGCTTGTCCAGCGCTGGCGAATCCGTTATATGAAAATTTCCGCTACTCTGATTTCTATGCTGAAACTTTTCTTCCATTTTTAAAAGCACCCCAACTTTCTTTTAAGGCATAAGGCACAATTAATAGAGCCGCAACAGGATCTGCCCACCACCATTCCAAATAACGCACTGCAAGCAAACCGGCCAATACGGCTATTGTTTGATAAAGGCAAACAAAGGTATCCTTGGAATCGGCTATTAATTCCTGGCTATCCAGCTTTTTACCGTACCTGTATTTATACCAGATTAGTATAGGGTTCACCACCAAAGAAACCAGTAAAATGATAACTCCCAAGGTACTCCAATCGGGGACTTCTTTATTGATAAATTTGGTGACGGAATCATAGGTGATAAATATACTGACGAGCAGAAAAGAAGTAGCAATCACATAAAGCGTAATTTTTTCCCTTTTTTTCACCCGTTCTTCCTCTATATCCCCTAGCTCTCCTTTTAACCGCCACCACAGGGTGCTCGCCGAAACAACCTCCACAACACTATCCAGCCCCCAACCAATTAGGGCAGAGCTACCGGAGGTAAAGCCGGCAAATAGTGAGACACCTACTTCAATGATATCATAGCCTACGTTGTATTCCTGAATTTTTTTGGCTGTTTTTAGGTTTTTTTTTCTCTTTCCTGATCTTTCATAATGTTGATGTATAATTGAATTAAGTTCCATTAGCTTCTAATCCATTTATGAGCTTCCTCCTGAAAAATGGACTCAAAAAAGCCTATTTCAGCGGTAAAAAGTGGTGGCATACGATCTCTCATCCAACCATGCAATTCTTTACTCCCTACAACAGCAATCCGCTCGAAAGCGTCCTGGAATTGATGTAACCCGGCATCTTCCCAGGTGGTTTTAGTGGAGTCCTGCCGGAAATCCTGCATCTTAAAGTACCAGCGGATTTTACCTGACTGCTTAATTCTTTCTTGCAGTGCCGGAATTACCCGTACCCAGTCGGCTTCAGTCAGGCTGACTATGGCAACTGTTCCGATTAAATTCTTTTGTGGATTATTTATTAATTTTTAGCATATCTCTAAAAAAACAAATGGTTAATAGGAACAAATGGTTCACAGGCTTAAATATTGCTTTGTCCACTGCTAAAAATGTTCAGCACCCAAAAGAGAACAACTGCCACATAAACAAATAAGACAGCTCCAAGAACAATAACCTGCCAGCGTTTAAAACCATGCTCGCCTTCACTATTTCCCCAGTGAATAAAAGCAGCATACAGCATCCCTACAAGCCCCACAAAACTTAAGACGGTAATAAACAAAGGAAAATTTTCAACCGGAAGCGTTACCAGGGCAAGTGGCAAAAAGGCAATCGTTAAAGTAGTAGCATGATCGCCTATCACACTGGTAACGGCAGAAGTTATTTGACCACTTTTAGCCACACTCCAGGTGGCAAAGATTTCCGGCAGTGCGGCCATAGGTGCCGTAATAAACAAACCACCCACTATTTTAGACATTCCAAGGGCAGAAACAATGTTTTCTGTGGCACGAACCGTGAAAAAAGCACCTATACCTAAAGCTGCCACACCTGCCACTGCCAGCCAGATTTCTTTTTTTTTCCATTCTATTTTTTCCTTTTCTTTTCTTCCTCTTAGAAGTGCCTGGGTCAGGAAAATCACATACATACCCAGCATGATCCAGCCATCCATAGGCTGTAAACCCCGCCACTGCTTAGGAACGGTAAGTATCGCCACTACCGCCACAATTACTAAATAAGGGATAGCCTGTACGGTGACAGCGGTTGGGTCTACTTTTAGCAGGTGCTTTTTGATATGTTGTTCATGGTTTTTATCAGCCTTCTTTTTCTTCAGATTCCTTGTAGCTACATAAGCCGTAATCACCATTAGGGGAATGGCAATAACATTAGAGCCAAGCATGGTACCCAAACCTATATCCCCTACACCTGTAACGGCACTGGTAATATTAATTCCTATTTCCGGGCTTGCTGATGCCAAACCGACTAAAGCCCCTCCGGCAGCAACGGAAAAGCCCCACTGTTTTCTTAATTTCTTTAATGGTTTAGAGAGGTGCTCTGCCCCCCAATGGGCTGCCCATACAGCAGCAAGCAAAACCAATGCCCATATCCACGTACTCATATCTACTTTTAAAGATTTTTTTAAGTTCTTAAAATAAATTTCGTTTTTTTAGCTGATGAACATCCTTTATTGCGGACAAGTTTCTTAAACTATTAAAAATTAAAAATTATTTCAATTTAAAAAAAGATAAAGGAACTTTCTCCTAAACTTCTGTTAGAACCTTTTTTATTTCTCTTCTTCCACACTTTAAAAAACAAAGTCCAAGAAAAGATTAGCCTTGTAAGTTTTTCAAAACAAACCAAAAAAATAAAAAAGCTAATACAAAT
>NZ_JAVRHM010000032.1:0-29859 GCF_031846525.1 Autumnicola patrickiae | reverse complement strand
AAAGTGCAAATAACGCAAACAGAGGTTAATTCAGTAGCAGAAAGTGCTGTGAAAGCAGAGCATAATTATAGAATTGGAGATCAGGTACCCAATGACCTGGTATGTATGGTCAACGATGCTTACATGGCCAAAGCTCAAATTCCAATAGGTGTAAATGGTAAGATCTACTATGGCTGTTGTAATATGTGCGTTGAAACCCTTAACGAAAAAAAAACCGCCCGTATGGCTGTTGATCCTATAACCGGCGAGGCAGTTGACAAATCTGAAGCTTTTATCGTCTTGCTAAACAAAAATGGCACAGTAGCCTATTACAAATCGGAAGCTACGTACAAAAGAGCTTTGGAAGCAGGAAAAGTTAAAAGTTAGATAAGAGATTAAGCCCTGCATATATGGGCCGGTAAATTAACCGTACCCCTCCCCCACATTATTTACCGGCCCATTGGCAGGCACGATGCGTGAATTACCGGAGTTTTATTATAGTTCAATTCCGGTGGAATATTTAAAACTAGAAACTGTCTAGAATCATAAGTACCGTAAAAATCTTTCATGAGATCTTACAGGGAACAAAGGAGAAAATCAAGTAAGAAAACGAAAAAGAAAGAGCGGCATCGTTCCAAGGCCAAAAAGAGTGATAAATTTCTGGCAATATGTGCTTTTGTAATACTCTTTCTTCTAGCTCTGTCCATGGCATTTTTGAGAGACTGGTACTTATAGTGGTGGAATAAAAAAATTAAAAAAAATCAAAAAGATGAAATCGATTTTTGCGAGCACCCTCAGAAAAAGAAATTTTCTAATCATACTCTTGATTTGGATTACCGCCCTGCTCACCTTCACCTCTTGTAGCAGCAGCCGTATAGATTTAGCTCAAGGTCAACACGTGGATCCTGTATGTGGGGTAGTCGTTAGCGAGAAAAGTGCTATAAACTTTAAATACATGGAAAACACGCACTATTTTGATTCTGAAGAATGTCTGACAGTTTTTAGAAAGAATCCAGAAAAGTTTCATAAATCCCAACAAAAAAGAAGGTCTACAAACTGGATGCACAAGGGCCTGGCTCCAGTCGGCGGCATCGTAATGGTTTTAGGAATGACGGCAGCTATGATTATTGGAGTAAGTCATTAAGAGAAAAAGATTACCTATTAAATATTGGAAAAACAATTGGAATATGAACTTTAGAGGTATTAACTGTAAGGAGAATTAATGGTATTATAAACATGATCAGAATGTTATGTAGGTGATGGCGGCCTCTAGAAACTTAGATCGTCAGAAAGTTTAAAAAAATAATAGAAGCTATGCAAAACTGGAAGCTGAAATATGACGGTTTAAGAAAAGAACAAGAGGGTCTCCGGGAAGCTCTATGTACCCTTGGCAATGGCTATTTCGCCACCAGGGGAGCAGCAGAAGAATCAAAAGCTGATGGCACTCATTACCCGGGCACATACCTGCAAGGTGGTTACAACAGGCTCAAATCGCGAGTAGCAGGAAAGACCATTGAAAATGAAGACCTGGTCAATTGGCCTAACTGGCTGCACCTTAGCTTCAGGCTGGAAGGAGATAAGAATTGGTTTCAGTTAGAAAAATTACAGGTCTTGAATTATGTTCAGGAACTTGATATCTCTGCAGGTATCCTGAGAAGGGAGATGCACTTCATCGATGAACAACAGCGGGAAACAAGGATTATCAGTACAAGACTGGTAAGTATGGATAATCCTCACCTTGCCGCCATAAAATGGGATTTTGTGCCGGTAAACTGGTCCGGAATGGTAGAAGTACGCTCTACCCTTGACGGATCAACAAAAAATGAGGGCGTAAAACGATATAAACCTTTAAAGAATCAGCATCTAAAAATAATTAAAAAAGGAGAAGCAGAAAATGCCATTTACATTCTGGTTCAAACGAATCAATCCCTCCTCTATATGGCTCAGGCAGCTAAATGCGTTATTTTTTCTAAAACTCAAAAGCTGGATGTAATACGAAAGTTTTTTCGGGGAAAAGAGGTAATTGGTGAAATATTCACTTTTCACGTGACTCTGGGAGAACAAGTTTCTATAGAAAAAACGGTGTCCCTTTTTACCTCCAAAGACGATGCAATAAGTGAACCGCTCAACGATGCTTTGAAGCAAGTAAATGGTCAGGCAGATTTTTCTGTTGTAAAAAGAAGACATTCTGAAGCCTGGAAAAGATTGTGGAACAAGTTTGATATTTTCGTCAATGCATCGGGAAACTCTCAGCTCCTCCTCAGATTACATATTTTTCATTTGCTTCAAACGGCTTCTAAACTTACCATTGGTCGGGATGTTGGATTACCGGCGCGAGGTTGGCATGGAGAGGCTTATCGTGGCCATATTTTCTGGGATGAGTTATTCATATTCCCAATTCTTAATTACCGCCTACCTGACCTTACCCGTTCCCTGCTCCTCTATCGATATAAACGCTTAGAAGAAGCTAAAAAACTCGCTAAAAGGGAAGGTTATGATGGAGCTATGTTCCCCTGGCAAAGCGGAAGCAATGGACGGGAAGAAAGCCAGGTGGTTCATTTAAACCCGAAATCTGGACAATGGGTTCCAGACAATACATACCTCCAGCGTCATGTTAATCTCTCTATAGCTTATAATATCTGGCAATATTATGAAGTGACGGCAGATAAAAACTTCATGAAATTTTACGGTGCTGAGATGTTAATTGAAATCGCTCGTCTCTTTGCTGAACTGGCCAGCTGGTGCGATTTAAAAAAGCGCTACGAAATAAAAGGAGTAGTAGGCCCCGACGAATTTCATACCGCCTATCCTGGAAATGATAGCCCAGGAATAAATAACAATGCCTACACCAATGTCATGGCTTCCTGGCTTTTTTCCCATACCCTTAAAGCATTTGATTTAATTGGAATTACCCGTCGGGAAGTCTTAAAACAAGAGCTGCAGTTGGATGACAGGGAGTTGGAAAAGTGGAAAGAAATGGGAAGCAAATTATTTATTCCATTTATTGAAAAAGGGATCATCGCCCAGTTTGAAGGCTATGAACGGTTGGAGGATTTCGACTGGGAAGTCTATCGAAAAAGGTACAGCGATATTCACCGGCTTGACCGAATATTAGATGCCGAGGGTGACTCTGTTAATCGCTACAAGGCTTCAAAGCAGGCAGATGTGCTTATGCTCTTTTATCTTTTTTCTTCTGAACAATTAGTACAGCTATTTAAAGGTTTAGGGTATGATTTCAATACATCCAACATTCCTGATAATATTAACTATTATGCTACCCGAACCTCAGATGGTTCTACTCTTAGCCGAATAGTTCGCTCCTGGGTTGTGGCCAGATCCGATCGTAAATGTGCTTGGCATTGTTTCAGAGAGGCACTTGTTAGTGATTTTGAAGATGTGCAGGGCGGCACCACACCCGAGGGTATACATCTGGGCGCTATGGCAGGTACCATAGATATTGTACAAAGGTGTTTTACAGGTTTGGAGATCCGAAATGATGTGCTTTGGCTAAATCCCCAATTACCCAAAGAGATAAATTCCCTCAGTATGAAGATCAATTATAGAGGTGTATGGTTACAGTTAAACTTTTCGGCCAATAGTTGTCGAATAGAGCCTCTGGATGAAGTTGAATCCGACATAAAAATTCAATTTAAGAAACAATCTTTTACAATTTCCAATAAATCAACTAAAGTGATTCAATATCAACAAAACTAAAGATAAATAGATGAGAAAATAACCTATACAGTCAACAAAGAGTATTGAATGTTGGGCAGAATTGAGCAATATCATGTTTTTAAAACATCTTTTTTGTTAACTTATAATATACTCTATGAAGTAATTGTTTAATCATTAAAATAAATTAAAATGAAAAATCACTGGTTATGGATGATCATCGGATGTGTTTTACCTCTTTTGCTCATCTTTTTGGCCCCATCAATTGGATTGGGTGGTGATGTCTGGCTTTTCACATTTATCATCATAATGTTTGCCATACATCTAATGATGCCTATGCGGCATGGAGATCATACTCACGGGTTAACCGATGAGAATTTAAAGAAAAAAAGCAAAGATCAAGTAACAAACCAACATCAAAAAAAATAAAGACATGCACAATTATGATGGATTTTTTGGAATGCACCTCATCTGGTGGTTCATCTGGATAGTTTTTCTTATCTGGGTTTTCATGATACCAACACAATGGGGAAAAAAAACAAGAAGAGAAGAACCACTGGACATCCTAAGAAAGCGATTTGCACGTGGCGAAATTTCGAAGGAACAGTTCGAAGAACAAAAGAAGCTATTAGAATCGGATAAATAATTTTAAAATCTGAAAATATGTATCGATTAAACATAAAAAAATTTGGTTTGGCACTCGGTCTTACCGGAGCTCTCCTTTATGTGGGGTGTGTACTGGTGATGGCCACAGTGGGGCGGGAAGGAACAGTAAAGTTCTTTAACAGTCTTTTACACGGACTGGACACAAGTAGTATAATAAGAATGGATGTGCCTGTACTGGAGGTGTTCTTTGGAATTATCCAGGTTTTCATCTTAAGCTGGCTAATCGGTGCTTGTGTAGCGGCATTTTATAATGCTCAAGTAAAAGGTTAAAGGATACTGCTGCATTTAATGCTTTTGTAATTAAGGATCTACTTGAAATACACTTTTAATCGAGATAAGCCACTCGCCTGGTACATCCAAAGCATAATCAGGTTACTTTAAACACGAAAGTAATGTGAAACAAAGGAACAAGATCAAATTAAAAAATTGGAAGTCATGAAAAAAATAGCAGTAGTAGGTTATGGAGTCATCGGCAAAAGAGTTGCCGATGCCATTGACAAACAACATGATATGGAGTTAACCGGCATTTGTGATATCATAAGTGACTGGCGCATAGAAAATGCGGTAAGAAAAAACTACAATATTTACAGCGCGACACAAGAAGCAGAAAAGGAAATGAAAAACGCCGGATTCTCCGTTAAAGGCGGAATGACAGAGCTTTTAGATCAGGTGGACCTGGTTGTGGATTGCACCCCTAAAAAAGTTGCCGCAAAAAACGTAGAACGATACAAAAGTCAAGGTAAAAAATTTATTGTACAAGGAGGTGAAAAGCATGAAACTGCGGGCCATTCCTTCAGTGCCGAAAACAATTACCAAACCGCTCTAAACATAGATGCTACGCGGGTGGTTTCGTGCAACACCACCTCCATTTTAAGAACTCTTACGGCTCTAAAAAGGGCAAATCTGTTACAAAGTGCCCGCGGTACTCTTTTACGAAGAGCAACAGATCCCTGGGAAAGCCATATGGGGGGAATCATGAATACAATGGTTCCTGAAAAAGATATTCCCAGTCATCAGGGTCCCGATGCTCAAAGTGTAGATCCCGAACTGGATGTTATTACTGCTGCAGTAAAAGTACCTGAAACCCTGAGCCATATGCACTACTGGAATGTGCGACTGACAAAAAAGGCCTCAAAAGATGAAGTTTTAAATGCTTTTAAAACGTCGACAAGAATTAAGATGATTCGGTACGAGCAGGGTTTGGTTTCAAACAATACTATAAAAGAAATGTTCCTGGATATGGGAAGACCCTGGGGGGACATGTACGAAGTTGCACTTTGGGAGGATATGTTGAAAGTACAGGGAGACGAACTCTTCTATGCCTATGTGGTAGACAACCAGGCTATTGTAATCCCCGAAACTATTGATGCGATAAGAGCACTCACAGGTATCATAGAAGATGGGCACGTATCCATACTTAAAACCAACCGCACGTTAGGAATATGATTTATCAATAACAATAAATAAGAGGTTATGAAAGAAATAAAAGCATTCATACGGCCAAATAAAATTAAGGAGGTGATTTCTTCCTTGAGGAGAGAGGGCCATTGCTGTTTAACAGTCTTTGAGGGAGAAGGAACCGGCGATTACACAGATCCTGGAGAAGATTGGCCTTCCCTCAAACTACCATTCCTCCACAGCAAGATCTATAAACTGGAAATCGTCTGTGAGGACAGTAAAGTGGCGGCTATTTGTGACATCGTTCGTCAAAATGGCAAAACAGGAAAAAGTGGTGATGGTCTCATATATGTTTCTGATGTCCAGGATATATTTAAGATAAAAAATACCAAAAACGATAATGTGAAATAACTAATAATTTTAAATTATGAACAATATACTTGTACCTACCAATTTTTCTGAAAATTGTCAAAAAGCAGAGGAGCTGGGGCTCAAAATGGCTAAATTTTACAATTCGGAAATCCATTTCTTCCATTACGTAAAAACCCCGGTTGACTGGGTTCGACTGGACAAACAGAAGGAAGATCTATACCCCGAAACAAAATTAAAGATTGGCAGCGCGAAGGCAGATTTGAGAGAATTAGAAAAAAAAGCAGAGGGCCTTGGACTTAAATGCAGAACCTTTTTGGAATATAATGGTGAAATAAGCAACATCCTAAGCCACTGCGGTCATTTTGAACATGATTTTATAGTTACCGGTAGTAGTGGCACAAAAGGAGGAATTCGTGAATTACTGGGAAGCAATGTAGAAGAAATAGTGAGAAAAGCCGAGGTGCCTGTCATCGTAGTTAAAGATAAGGATGTTTCTTTTCCTTTTAAAGACATTTTGTTTGTCTCAGATTTTAAAGAAGATGTGACAGAAGAATTTCAACACGTAAAATCACTTGCTGAAAAATGTGATGCACGTATCCATTTATTAAAGGTGAATACTACAACAGATTATAATAGTATTGAAAAGAGTCTGCAACCTATAAAAGATTTCCTTGAAAATTTCCCAGGGCTCACAACTTACTCAATGAATGTCTATAACGAATCGGGTGTAGAGGAAGGAATAAATGATTTTTTGATCTACAAAAATGTGGATCTTATTGCCATGTGTACGCACGGGCGCACGGGATTTTTAAGTCTCTTCTCCAGTAGCACCGTTGAAAAGGTAACCAACCATTCTGAATTGCCCGTTATGACAATTAAAATGTGACTATGAAAAGATCAGTCCTGGTTAAAAAGTCTTCGGGTGAGTATGAGGATTTCCAAATTGAAAAACTCATCAATTCCCTTAGGCGGGCGGGAGCAAATGAGGTTATTGTTAAGGATATAGCTCATAAGGTGTATGAACAGCTTGAAGAAGGGATGACCACTAAAAGGATCTATGAGGCAGCGTTTAAAATGCTTAAGGCAAAATCGAGAGTAAGTGCCTTTAAATACAAGCTTAAAAAGGCATTGATGGAATTAGGCCCTTCTGGCTTCCCATTTGAAAAGTTGGTAGGCAAATTATTGGCACACGAAGGATTTGAAACAAAGGTTGGTGTGATTGTACAAGGCAATTGCGTTCAGCATGAAGTGGATGTGATAGCGCAAAAAGGTGAAAAACATTATATGATTGAATGTAAATACCATAGTGATCAAGGCAGGTTTTGCAATGTAAAAATTCCTTTGTACATCCATTCCCGTTTTTTAGATGTGGAAAAACAGTGGAGACGTAAAAAGGGTCACCAGAACAAAATCCACAAAGGAGGTTTATATACCAATACACGTTTTACATCTGATGCCATAAACTATGGCAATTGTGTTGGCCTGCTAATGACCAGTTGGGATTATCCAAAGGAGAGTGGACTCAAAGATAGAATTGACCAGGCGGGATTGCACCCCTTAACAGCCTTAACAAGTTTAACGAAAGCTGAGAAAACAAAATTATTGGATGAAGGCATTGTTCTCTGTAAAGAACTCCACGAAAGTCCGAACTTGTTGGATAAAGTAGGGATTCCCAACTCCCGACACAAAAGAATTCTGGAAGATTCACTTGAACTATGCAAAATCTAATCCTAGAACAACCGATGAAAACTAATCAAATAAACATTCACTTTTTGGGGGCAGCAGGTACAGTAACCGGCTCAAAATATTTAGTGGATACAGGAGATAAAAAGATACTCATAGACTGCGGACTTTTTCAAGGGCTAAAGGAATTACGCCTTAAAAACTGGGAGTACCCACCTGTTAATGTTGCAAATATTGATGCTGTTTTGCTCACCCACGGCCATATGGACCATACAGGTTATCTGCCGAGGTTGGTGAAACAAGGCTTCAATGGTTCCATCTATGGTACGAATCCTACTTTGGACATTGCAAAAATCATATTGAACGATAGTGCAAAAATTCAGGAACAGGAAGCAGAACGTGCCAATAAAGAAGGCTATTCCAAACACAGTCTCGCAGAACCGCTTTACAATTTAAAGGATGTAGAAAAAACCATTCCGCATTTTAAGGGCATTCCACAAGCACAATGGATTCCGTTATTTGATGGTATCAGGGCTCGGTTCCAGTACAGCGGGCATATTCTGGGTGCAACTTATATTGAGTTGGATATTTATGGAAAACGCTTTGTCTTCTCTGGAGACATTGGTAGAACCAATGATTTATTGCTCTATCCACCCCTTAAACCAAAAAAAGCGGATATACTTTTCGTTGAATCCACTTACGGAGGAAGGTTTCATCCTGATGAAGTAGAAGCGCTTCCAAAAATCGAAAAATTAATCAACGATACCATCAATAGAGGTGGCAGCTTATTTATTCCCAGTTTTTCGGTAGAGCGTGCCCAACTAATGATGCTTATCTTTTGGAAATTACTCAAGGAGAACAAAATCCCTAAAGTTCAAATGATTATGGATAGCCCAATGGGTGCCAACGTATTGGAACTGTTTCATAGAACTCGGGATTGGCACAGATTGGAAGACAACGAATGTGACGAAATGTGTTCACATTTTACACTTGTTAGCAGTTATCGCGAAACAATGGAATTAAGAACTGATAACAGACCAAAAATTGTAATTGCAGGGAGTGGAATGCTCACAGGCGGAAGAATGCTCAACTATCTTGAAACACAGGCACAAAATCCAAATAACACCTTGCTTTTTGTAGGCTATCAAGCTGAAGGCACACGTGGTAGAAAGCTGTTGGAAGGTGAGAAAGAACTAAAAGTCTATGGAATATGGGTGCCTTTCAATATGCAGGTCGCTGAAATTGAAGGTCTCTCGGCACACGCAGACCACGCAGAACTTATAGAATGGATGGGCGACATTAAAAATAAGCCCGAACGTATATTCATTGTCCACGGTGAAAAAGAAAGTGCAGAAGCATTACAAAAAGGTATCAAGGAAACCTATGGATGGAATACAGAAATTCCGCAATTATACACCATCGAAGAAATAGAATAAATCCCAGCAATCAATAAAATAATGGACCCACACTCAAACATACTAAAATATAAACATCTCGGGATTTACACCCAAAACGAATATGTAGTGTATATGCGTGAGGATTGCCACGTCTGTAGTTCTGAAGGGTTTGTAGCACTAACAAGGATCAGGATATCAAATGCAACCACCTCAATCGTCGCAAGCTTGAACGTTTTGAGTTCCGGCCTTCTTTTACCAAATGAAATAGGCCTTTCGGATGCTGCAGCAAAAAAACTGAATGTTTCCCAAAATGAAATGCTGTATGTTTCCCATTTGGAGCCTATTGAATCGTTAAGCCACGTAAGAGCTAAAATCTATAATCAAAAACTGGATTTTAAAGCCTATAACAACATCATCAACGATATCGTAGAAGGCAATTATTCTAACATTCACCTATCGGCATTTATTACAGCCTGTGCGGGCGACCGAATGGATATTGATGAGATATGCGACCTTACTAAAGCAATGATAGCTTCAGGAAGACAGTTGGACTGGAGTAAAGATATTGTGGTCGATAAACATTGTATTGGTGGTTTACCAGGCAATAGAACAACCCCATTGGTAGTAGCTATTGTTGCCGCTTATGGACTTACAATGCCTAAAACTTCGTCACGTGCCATCACTTCACCAGCTGGTACAGCAGATACGATGGAAGTATTGACCAATGTAACGCTCTCTTCCGAAGAAATAAAAGCTGTAGTCGAAAAAGAAGGAGGATGTTTTGTCTGGGGAGGTACAGCGCAATTAAGTCCTGCCGACGATGTGCTCATTAAAGTTGAAAAAGCTTTGGATATCGATAGTGAAGGTCAGCTCATCGCTTCTGTACTTTCTAAAAAAGCGGCGGCAGGTTCTACTCACGTTGTCATTGATATTCCAATTGGTGAAACCGCCAAGGTTCGCAGTACTGAAATGGCTCTAAAATTAAAAAATCATATGGAAACCGTTGGCACTGCTGTTGGGTTGAAGGCAAAAGCTGTGGTTACTGATGGAACGCAGCCTGTTGGAAGGGGTATCGGTCCCACTTTAGAAGCTATTGATATATTAAAAGTTTTGAAAAATGAAGCTGATGCACCTAAAGACCTAACAGAAAGAGCATTGCTTTTAGCCGCTGAACTATTTGAGCTTTCTGGAAAAGAAGAAAAAGGAAAGGGACTGGAAACAGCACGTCAAATTCTCAAATCTGGAAAAGCTTATGAAAAATTTGTGGCCATTTGCAAAGCACAAGGACGCTTTTCAAAACCTGTTTTAGCACCTCATAAGATGGAAATTACAGCCGAAAGATCCGGAATTTTAAAAAGAATTGATAACAGAAAAATAGCGAAGCTCGCAAAGCTTTCAGGAGCACCTCAATCTATTTCGGCAGGAATTCTATTAAATATCCATTTGGGAGAACAAATAGAAAAGAATCAATTGCTATATACTTTATATGCTGAATCCAAAGGCGAACTTAACTATGCATTGGAATATAAAAATAACCATAACGACATCATAACCATAATTTAAACGTGCTATGAAAACAATATTATTTAGCCTTCCCGGAAATGAAAAACTTACAGAGCTTTTAGCAAAAAAAATGGATGCTGAAATAGGGAAAGCCAACGTGCGTAAATTCCCTGACGGGGAGTCATACACGCGTATATTATCTGATGTTAAAGATAAATGTGTGGTACTGGTATGCACCTTGCACGAACCGGACGAGAAACTGCTGCCTCTATATTTTTTAAGCCACACAGCCAAATCCTTGGGAGCAATGTGCACCTGCTTGGTAGCACCCTATTTGGCGTATATGCGTCAGGACAAAGTATTTAATGAAGGTGAAGGAGTGAATTCCGGTTTTTTTGGAAAATTGATTTCAGGTTTTGCCGATAGCATTATCACAGTTGACCCTCATTTGCATAGAATTAGTTCTTTGGGAGAAGTGTATCAAATTCCAAATAAAGTAATTCACGCTGCTGATGCCATTTCAGAATGGATCAAGAAATACATCAAAAACCCGGTACTTATCGGGCCCGATTTGGAAAGTGAACAATGGGTTTCCGAAGTCGCTAAAAATGCTGGCGCACCTTTTACGGTATTACAGAAAGTACGTCACGGCGACCGTGACGTGGAAGTCTCTGTTCCTGATATGGATAAGTACAAGAATGCCACACCCATTTTGGTAGATGATATTATTTCCACCGCGCGAACAATGATTGAAACCGTACAACATCTGAAAAAAGCAGGAATGAAACCCCCTATCTGCGTAGGCATTCACGCCGTTTTTTCAGGAAATGCCTATCAAGATTTATTGGATTCCGGAGTAGAAAAGATAGTTACCTGCAATACCATTCCGCATCCATCCAATGGCATAGATTTAAGCAATATTATTGCAAAAGAGGTAAAGAAATTAATGCACCATATATGAGAAAACAAGGATTTATAGTACTATTTATCTTATTCAGCATCACAATGACTGGACAAACGGAAATGCTTATAGGGCAGATTTCAGGCAGAGTGGTCATTCGTGAGAATTTTGATGAAAAAGGTGCTTTTCTCAATAAACAAATATTTGAAGCGGGTGAAACAATAAAGAAAAATGGATATTATGAAATTGAGGTAGTTACAGAATTGTTGGATAAAGACAAAAAATTGACCGATAAATACACCACGACCTATCTCTGTAAGCCTGATGAAGCCAGTATTATAATAATGGCTTTGCCGTTTTCCAACCCAAAATCAAGGCAGACCAAGGTTAATACCACCTCTGAAAAATTTAAAAGGCTTTACGATTTGGACAACCTTGAAAATATAGAATTGGAAATGACTTTTGATTCGGGACTGCTCGATTTTTTTGGTTCCAAAAGTATTATAAAGATATATGACCGAAAGTTCAATGACAACAAAAAAACTATTAATTCAAAGATCAATATTAAGACCTATGCGTGGGGGATTCGCATTAAGCAACTAAATTATACTGTTAACGAGAAATTAAATGGACAAGGTCTATTGAACTTTCAAGAATTTATCGAAGAAGACAACAGTTATTTTACAATGACTTATAAATAAAAGAAAATGAATAATTATGACACCCTTTCAGAAGCTGTGAATGGCCTCCAGGCCAGAGGTTACAAATATGATTTTAATTTAAAGCCTCACTGTCTTGAGTGCCCCTCTTTAAAGCTGGAGATACACCCACAGGATTTTTTGGTCAATGAAGTATATAGATTTGAAGGAATGAGCAGTACAGATGACAACAGTATATTATTTGCTATCTCTTCCCGTTATGGGGTCAGGGGGATTTTGGTAGATGCATACGGTATCTATTCAGAAAATATTTCGGAAACAATGCGAACCAAACTAAGACAAATTAACCAGTAAATTCAGGAATTATGGAACATCACGACGAACACAAGGAGGAGTCAAAGAATTCAGCGAAGCGGGAAGCAAGAAAAGAAGAAGCTAACTTAAAGGATGACCTTGCTGAAAAAACAAAACATGGGCACAATAAGGCGATGGACCGGGACATGATGGATCATGACAGGGGGAAACATGACGATGATGAACCCGCTCATGGCCATGCAGGTCATGATCACCATAAAATGATGATTGAAGATTTTAAGAAGCGTTTTTGGGTAACTCTTGTTTTAACTATCCCAATCCTCTTTCTGTCGCCAATGATCCAGGATTTCTTTGGGTACAAATATCTTCTACCAGGAAATAAGTACATCCTTTTTGCCCTCTCGACTGTTGTTTACTTCTATGGAGGCTGGCCATTTTTGAAAGGCTTTTGGTCTGAAGTGAAAAAAGCTGCCCCAGGGATGATGACCCTCATTTCTATGGCAATTACAGTGGCTTATCTCTACAGTTCTGCCACGGTCTTTGGTCTCGAGGGTGTTGACTTTTTCTGGGAACTCGCTACGCTTATTGCTATTATGCTGGTAGGGCATTGGATTGAAATGAAATCTGTTTTGGGTGCTTCCAAAGCTTTACAGCTTTTGGTGAGTATGATGCCTGCGGAAGCGCATCGGGTAAACGGAGATCAGATTGAAGATGTAAAGCTGGATACGCTAAAAAAAGGAGATATAATTCTTGTTAAACCTGGTGAAAAAGTGCCTGCAGATGCTATAATCGTGGAGGGTGAAAGCTACCTGAATGAGTCGATGCTTACCGGGGAATCAAAACCGGTAAAGAAAAGTACAGATCAAAAAATAATTGGTGGATCTATTAACGGCAATGGATCCTTAAAGGCTAAAGTCGAACATACCGGGAAGGATAGCTATCTCAATAAGGTGATCACTATGGTGGAGGAAGCGCAAAAATCCAAATCCAAAATGCAAAACCTTTCCGACAGGGCCGCAAAATGGTTGACCTACATAGCATTGGGTATTGGTTTTGGCACTCTTGCGGTTTGGTTGATCTTAGGCTTTCCTTTTGTGTACGCACTTGAGAGAATGGTGACGGTTATGGTCATTGCCTGCCCCCATGCGCTAGGACTGGCAATTCCACTTGTAGTCGCAATTTCTACAGCAGTATCTGCCCAAAATGGATTGTTAATTCGTAACCGAACGGCTTTTGAAGAATCCCGAAAAATTACCGCCTTACTTTTTGATAAAACCGGAACCCTTACTAAAGGGGACTTCGGCGTCACCCGTATCGAATCTGTGAATGATAAATTCTCCAAGGAAGAGATTCTAAGGCTTTCCAGCGCGTTAGAACAGAGTTCTGAACACCCTATTGCTGTTGGGATCATCAAAAAAGTAAAAGATGATAAAGTCCCTATTCCAAAACCAGAAAACTTTAATGCCATTACCGGCAAAGGAGTCGAGGCCACTGTAGAGGGAAAAGAGGTGAAAGTAGTAAGTCCTGGATACTTGCGGGATGAAAATATCAACATCCCCGAAGATGCCTATAGCGATGCAGCCGAAACTGTGGTTTTTGTATTGATCAACGGTGAATTAGCCGGGTATATCGCGCTTGCCGATGAGATTAGACCCGAGTCTGCAGACGCCATCAGGATATTTAAAGAGAACAATATTAAAGTTTTTATGGCAACAGGGGATAATGAGAGGACCGCTAAAGCAGTTAGTGACAAACTCGGTCTGGATGGATATTATGCAGAAGTCTTACCCCATCAAAAAGTGGAAATAGTTAAAGAATTGGAAAGTAAGGGAGAATTTGTGGCCATGACCGGTGACGGGGTTAATGATGCGCCGGCTTTGGCTCAGGCGAACGTTGGTATTGCAGTAGGTTCGGGAACAGATGTGGCTGCAGAAACTGCCGATATCATCCTGGTCAACAGTAATCCTCAGGATATTGCCAATCTAATCCTTTTTGGAAAAGCTACTTATGATAAGATGATTCAGAACCTGGTATGGGCAACGGGTTATAACGTTGTAGCCATTCCATTAGCTGCCGGAGTACTTTATTCCACAGGTTTTGTGTTAGGACCTGCCGTTGGGGCCGTGTTTATGAGTTTGAGTACAGTTATTGTTGCAATTAATGCGCAGTTACTGAAGAAAAAGATTGGAAAATAAGTGAAAAAGTCTTGGTAAATATCATTTAATTTTCACGAAAAATTCTTCAATAGAGACACTACAAAGGCTAAAATATGTCTTTCTCCCTGATTAGAATTTTAAAAGGAAATTAAGGATTCTATTTTTACTTTGAAAAATAAAATGTTTAGTTTTAAATGAAATGTGTTGAAATAATTAAACCCGTTTAAAATTGAGATATGACGAGACACAGAATAATGATACAGAAGTGGAAATATGATGAGGTTGGTCAGGATATAAAAAGAAGTACCTCAAGAGATCCTAATGAGATTTCTGCACCACTTGAACATTTGGAAGAGCTTAAGAACAGCGACTACAAAATTGATGATCATTTTTCCAGGATTTATGGAAGGCAGATAGTTGATGCTACTGGAACAAGAGTGGGAAAGCTGAAGGATTTTTTGTTCGACAAAACCCAGAAAAGAATAAGATACCTCGTTGTGGGATTAGAGATAAATGTAAAAGAGGATAAGGATGTTTTAATTCCCATAGGAAGAGCAGAACTAAATCAAGAGAAACAAAAAATTGTTGTTCAGGAACAAGTAAGTGCTGAGAAACTAAAAACATTGCCCACCTATAAAAACTTAAAAAGTCTCGCTATTGAAGATGAAAAGAAGACTCTGCTAATTTTTTCCGCAAAACAAAAGGAGGAAATCAGTTATACGCAAGGGAATTTTTACAACCAGGAGGATTTCAATGAAAGGACTTTTTTCGGTTCTGATGAAGAATGAGGAAATGCAGGTCTACTTATAGTCAAAGGAATTCAGCTTATTAAATGAAAGCCCGGAATTTCCTTTTTTTGAAGTTATATTGAAGGTTGATTGATTTTTTTTAAAGAATTATATGTCTGAATATAAAAAGAACAGCCTTTCCCTTACCGGTGCGGTGGCAATGGGAACAGGTGTAATGATTGGTGCAGGGATTTTTGCGCTCCTTGGGCAGGTGGCCGAACTCTCCGGGGAATACTTTGCATATGCTTTTATCCTGGGAGGAATTATTTCCGGTTTTAGTGCCTACTCTTATATTAAAATGTCCAATGCTTATCCTTCAGCAGGAGGGATAGCTATGTACCTGCAAAAAGCGTATGGCAAAGGAACTATTACAGCTGCCGCATCTTTGCTCATGGCCTTTTCTATGATTATTAATGAAAGCCTGGTCGCCAGGACATTTGGGAGTTACACCTTGCAGCTATTTGATGCTGGGGAAAGAAGCTTCTGGGTTCCAGCCTTAGGGGTAGGATTGCTTATAACAGCCTTTGTTGTAAATATTCTTGGAAATAAAGCAATTGGAAAAATCTCCCTTTATATGGCAGCTTTAAAAATTGGAGGTTTAATTATTTTTGCAGCTGGAGCCCTTTGGGCTTCCGGGGTGGATCTGGATGCGGCTGTTCCTTCTGAAGAACGCAAAAACAGCATTGTTGATTATGTTGCTGCACTTGCCTTATCTATTTTGGCATATAAAGGTTTTACTACTATAACCAATAGCGGGAGTGAAATTGAAAAGCCTCACAAAAATGTTAGTAGGGCCATAGTAATTTCTTTATCAACTTGTGTGGTAATCTATTTTTTAGTAGCTCTGGCTGTAGGATCGAATCTTTCTATTACTCAAATAATAGAAGCAAAAGATTACTCGCTTGCGGAAGCTGCTCGGCCCCTGTTCGGGGATTTTGGATTAATCTTTACCGTTGGAATTGCTATTATAGCAACGGTTTCCGGGGTGATCGCCAGTATTTTTGCAGTTTCCCGGATGACAGGAATGCTCACAGATATGCATTTAATCCCCCATAGCCATCTTGGAATGTCTGGAACTATCCAAAGGCATATGCTGATATATATAGTAGTAATTGCAATTATCTTGACCATATTCTTTGACCTAAGCCGAATTGCTTCTTTGGGTGCTATTTTCTACCTGGTCATGGATATAATCGTTCATGTGGGGGTTTTGAGATATCTGAGAAAGGAAGTAAAAGCAAAATCAGCTATTTTGATTACAGCAATTATTCTTGATGTTGTTGTTCTTCTTGCCTTCTTGATTGTAAAATCTCAAACTGACATATTTATAATTTATGTCGCGGTTCCTTCTATTATTCTAATTTTTATTGCTGAATTTTTCTTTCTGAAAAACAGGTTTGACGAAGGGGAAGCTGATATGCATTCCCATGAGTAAATACAAATTCTACTTTTACAGAATAGTAGCGTAAATTATTTTAACTAAAAACGTAATTAAATGACCCATAAATATAAAATATCAGGAATGACCTGCAACGGCTGCCGAAGTACGGTGGAGAAAGCTTTGCAGGGAGTTGAAGGAGTATCTAATGTTGAAGTAAACCTTCAGAATGAACAGGCAGTTATTGAGATGAAGCAGCATGTGCCCGTGGCAAAGCTACAGCAGGCACTGGAAGAAACGAAAGGAAGCTATTCTATTGCTCTACCACTTGAGGATGAAGGTAGTTCTCAAACAATATGACGCATACCTATGCTGTTCACGGGATGACCTGCAACGGCTGCCGTAGCCGTGTCGAAAAAACCTTAAATGAAGTAGAAGGAGTCACAAAGGCTTCGGTAGACCTAGAAAAGGAAGAGGCGATGATAGAGATGGATAAACATATTCCACTTAAAACCTTTCAGAAAAAGCTGGAGGAAGATGGAGGAACTTATTCTATCACTGTGCCGGGAGAGAAACCCAAAAAACCGTCTAAAGAAAATACATAAAAAGCGACGGGAGGATCTGGAACCTTTTATTATCCAATGTACTGCGAGGAGGAAAAAACCTACAACAAACCCGGGGATTGCACGGTGTGTAGGGTGAATCTTGTGGAAGTACCGTTTTCGCAAAAGATGCCTCAGTGATTTACCTCCCTCATGCATCCTAAAACAGTAGAGGATGAAATGGGTTCCTGCCCAATTTGCGGGATGGATCTTGTGCCTATGGAAGGAGGTGTGGATGGAGATGATAAGACTTAAGAAACTGCTGAAGAAGTTCTTGACTGCTACTGTCTTCACCGTTCCTAATTTAATAGCAGCGATGTCTGAGGAAATGTTTTCAGATAATCCACTGTTAGAGCTAATGGATTGAAAGTACCGGAAATGGGTTCATTTAGGGCTATCTGTTCCTGTTGTTTTTTATGCCACCTGGATGTTTTTTGAACGAGCTTATTGAAAACAAGACCCTGGGTATTCCAGTTGCAGCAGGATTGCCGTAGTCATTTTTAGTAATACTTCTTTCACCTATAATTGCTGCCTTGGCTATTGCAGCCCTGTTGCGGTAATAGCAAATGCTTGGCGTCTTAGAGCTGCAAAGGTTTAGCATATAATGAAAATCTATGGTTCCTTGACAAAGACATTACAATCTAAATTACCATTATCCTGGGATAGTGAATGTATTTTCTAAAATAATAGAACAGGGCGAAATCCATAATAACTAATTTGTTCAAAATTGATACAAATTACGTTATGGATTTCAAAAGAGAGAGAGATGCGAATAAGCGGCTATGGTGTCTGATTTTCGCTTCAATAGTAATTGTAGAGTTGGGATGGTGGATAGCAGAAGAAGTTTTCTGTGAGCCTGTAATAGAGGTTGATTCTAAAGGAGAGAAAGAAATTTCACCTAATGATTCTTTTTTTTGTAGGATTTCAGGATGAATTTCAGGGTCTATTTATATTGGCTTCTCAAAAATTATAACATAGATAAAAACAAATAAATAATAAAATGTCAGAAACATTGCTAATCCTTGGATTCATTATACTATTAATAGCTATACATGATTTCTTTTACACTACTCTTTCCGCCAGTGGGGCGGGTTTTATTTCTGAAAATGTGGCAATTTTATCAGATAGGATACTACAGTTCTGTGTGGGGATTTTTGGGAGAAAGCTTTATAACTATCACGGGCTATTCATAAATCTCATGATCCTCGCAGTATGGCTTTCTATGATTTGGTTTGGACTTTTCCTGGTTTATTCTTCCAACCCCGAGGATATTACTAACAGTAGCGGCAGAGTAGCAAATTTCTGGGAACGGCTCTATTTTACTGGATATATACTTTCTACTCTGGGGATGGGAAATTTTAAACCTATATCGCCTTTTTTTGAACTGGTTACGAGCTGCTTTTCCTTCTTTGGATTCATTTTTTTCACCAGCTCGATGACTTATTTTCTTTCAGTTTCATCTGCTGTGGTAAAGAAAAGAACCCTGGCGAAAAGCATCCATAATTTGGGTAATAGCCCCCAGGCCATAGCAAATAAGTTACTTAGACTAGATTCCCCCTATAGTTACCTACAGATCCTTGACCTTCAGGAGAAGGTAGACGAACATTCCGTAAGTCATCAGGCTTATCCTGTTGTTCATTACTACAGTCGGTCCCAAGTGAAAGACTCGTTCAGTATTAATATCACAAGATTAGATGAGGCTTTATCAATTCTTCTTAAATCTAACAAGGGAGAAAATTTTCGGGAGGAATTGAAAATTTTGCGTTCTTCTCTGTCAGATTTTCTTCGAAATCTAGATAAAAATTTCTCCCGCAGCTTGCCTAAAGCTGAAGTTTCCCCAGGCAATGAAGATTTACCGCGCAGTTTGACTCAAAGAAACTCACAAGAGTTGGTTGAGCGTAGGCGTATTTTGGGGAGCTTGCTTAGAAGCGAGGGCCTTAGCTGGCACCAGGTCGTGGAACAGGATCAAGAAAGCTAAAAAATATGTCATAATTAACAATTATATCCTCTATTCTGAATAAAAAACTTAAAAATAAAATGTCTCTCCTAGCGGAATCGATTTTTACTATAGATAGCCATGGATAAAATTACATTCAAATATTCTTCTTTTTTTTAAAATAAAATGATAGAAATACTATTGAAGAACTAATACTTTACTCTCTTTAAAGTTAATAAGAGGATAAGTTTAAATCATAGTTAAATAGAGCGGTTAAATGTCGATTTAGTATTTATAGACTTAACAGTCATATGTCAGTCTTTAACAGCCTGTTAACCACTGCTGTATATGGTTTTGTGTACCTTGCTAACAGATTGATAACAAGGAATTCCACTAAAAATAGACCATTATGAAAATCAAATCCTTTTTCTCTTTAATCTGCTTATTAACTATATCCTTCGCAACTTTTTCGCAGGAATCGGTAGGACTGGAGGTTGTAGCAGATAATCTAGTTTCCCCTGTGGCATTTGTTGAATCTCCTGATGAATCTGGAAGGTATTTCATCGTTGACCAGGTAGGGGTGATCCGAATTCATACTCCCCAAAAAGGACTTTTGGAAGAACCATTCTTAAATCTGAAAAATAAGATAGTTGAACTAAAAGATGCCCATGAAGAACGAGGTTTGTTAGGACTTGCTTTTCACCCCAATTATAGTGAAAACGGCAGGTTCTTCGTCTATTATAGTGCACCCCTGAGTGGGGATGGTCCCGAGAACTGGGATCATACCAGCCACATTTCAGAATTCAGGGTCTCTCCGGATAACCCCGATATGGCTGACAAAGCTTCAGAAAAGATCATTCTGAAGGTCGATCAGCCACAGGATAATCACAATGCTGGGACTTTGGCCTTTGGGCCAGACAATTACCTCTACATTGCCCTTGGCGATGGTGGTGGGGCAAATGATATCGACATGGGACATGTACCTGATTGGTATGGGGAAAATGCCGGTGGTAATGGGCAGGATGTAGAGCAAAACCTGCTGGGCAGTATCCTGAGAATTGACGTAAATGGAGATGCTCCTTATAATATTCCTGATGACAATCCTTTTGTAGATAAGGAGGGAATGGACGAGATCTACGCCTACGGGCTCAGAAATCCGTACAGGTTCTCGTTTGACATGAAAGGAACCAATGATCTCATTGCGGGAGATGCAGGACAGGTACTTTGGGAAGAAGTAAGTGTGATCACAAAAGGTGGCAATTATGGATGGAACGTGATGGAAGGAACACACTGCTTCAATGCCTATAATAACGATAAAGAGAAGGAGAAATGTCCCGAAAAAGATAAGATGGGCAACCCTTTAATAAGTCCTGTGATTGAATTTAAACAAGGCGGGACCGACCATGGAGGCAAAGGCCTGGTCGTCATAGGAGGTTATGTTTACAGGGGTGAAGACCTTAGAAATATGGACGGAAAGTACATTTTTGGCACCTGGACGCAGCATCATGGAAAACCTGCGGGAGCCGTGTTCGTTTCAACTCCAAAAGAGACCGGCATGTGGGATTTTCAAGAGCTGAAAATTGCTCAGACCAACTCTACTTCAATCGGCCATTATTTATTGTCTTTCGGTCAGAACAAGGAAGGAGAAATGTTTATTCTTACAACCGATGAAGAAGGCCCTATAGGTACTACCGGCAAGGTTTTTAAAATGGTTGCTCCTTAAATAAAGTTAGCTTTATGTGATGAGCTAGTTCATTCTGAAAGTACCGCGGATCTAATCTCGTCAAAGACAGCCACAGGTTTTAAGGTTGCTTCTTTTCCCTTAGAAGAAGAAATGAAGATCGGCCAATCCCCGGTTGATTCAGGACGGCGGCCGTGGGAACCTTTTACCAGCTCAGGCTTTAACGGAACTACATCCATGAGTGTCCGGAAGCCCATCTTTTTCCGTAGTAATTTCAGACCTATTTTCAGCTTGGGGAATTTTATGTCAGGATCGATAAAAAGCTCGGCAGGGTCATATCCCGGCTTCCGGTGAATGTCGACTGTTCGGGCGTAGTCAGGAGCTTTTTTGTCATCCAGCCAGTAATAGTAACAAAACCAGGAATCCTTGTCGGCAATAGCAATAATATCTCCGGCACGTTCATGATCCAGGTGATACTCCTTTTTCTCTTCTCCTGTAATTAACTTTTCAATTCCGGGTAGCTCCCCTAGCAGTTTTCCTATTTCAGAAATCCTGCTTTTGTCCCTGACGTAAATGTGGGCGAGCTGGTGATCACAAACAGCAAAAGCTTCACTGGCGCCAGCATCAAAAACATCATAACCCAGTTCCTCCCTGACAGCGATACAGTTTTTTTCCCTTAGCAGTTTGTTGATATAAACAGGACGTTCTACTTCAGTTATTCCATATTCAGAAAGTAAAATTACTTCAGCACCTTTAGATTCATAGTAGTTGATAAGGTCCTGACAAATTTCGTCCACCTGTTTCAGGTCTTTGTCAATATTGGGATGATGTGAATCCAGGCGCTGAAAATTATAATCCAGGTGTGGAATATAAATGAGAGTCAAAGTGGGATCATTTTGTGCATCGACCATCTTCGAGGCACGGGCGATCCATTTTGAAGCCTCAATTGAGGTGGCAGGGCCCCAGAATTTGAACAGAGGGAATTGTCCTAATTCCTTCTGGAGATCTTCTCTTAAATGGGAGGGGAAGGTATAGATATCCGGAATTTTCCTGCCGTCTGCAGGATACATGGGGCGAGGGGTGATCGAGTAGTCCACAGAAGAATACATATTATACCACCAGAAAAAATTTGCACAGGTGAAATCCGAATCTTTTTTCTTCAGCGTTTCCCAAATCTTTTCGCTTTGTACAAGCTGGTTGGGTTGCCTCCAGAATTTCACTTCATTTTCCTCTTTAAAAAACCAGCCATTTCCTACAATCCCTGTCTCTTCAGGATATTTCCCTGTAAGGTAAGTAGCCTGGGCGCTACACGTAACAGCGGGAAGTACCGGATCTATAGCTCTTACGTGTTTTTTTCCTGCCCACCCTTTTAAGAAAGGTGTTTTGTCTCCCACTAAATTCTTTGAAAGTCCAACTACATTAATAACGACTGTTTTTTTCATTTTTTTACAGGTTGCTTAGCACCCAACGATATTCATGGGCAATAGATTCGGTTAAAGAGCTTTGATTCTTTTCGGGCAATACATCCCAGGTGTAGGTCTCTATCTCAAGATGAGAAGTGATCTCCTTCAGGTTTGGTAGGGAGAAAACCCTTTCTATTTGTTGCCGGGTAGAGCAGATCCCATCATATTCCGCAGCAAAAATGGGAACGTGGAAATGAATTCGCCATTCGGTGGAATGGGTCACGGGCAAACTTTCTAAGGCAGCCGGGAGATCTTTATAACGTTCAAAAGAACCGTCGGGTAGTAAACCCACTACCTGATGTAAATAAACAGAATCTGCAAAAGCTGTCAAACGGTCCTGAATTTTTTTCCGCTCAGGTTGCTCCAGGGGAATAGCGATCTTCAAGGCTGAACTTATTTGGATTTTTCCAATCTTTATTCCTGCTTTCTCAAAATTTGCCATGACTTCAGATGGTTCCTCATAAAGAAGGGCAGAATGGCAAACATCATAGCAGATCCTAAGATGATCCAAAATGATGGCATGTGCTTTTTCCGCCGGGACCCTGAGCTTTTTTTGTAGAAGCATCCCAACATCCTGTACTAAATATTCAAAGAATGCTACCGCCTCGGCTGAACTTTCTACCATTCCATCCGGTTCGGGTTCTATATCCAGATGAATCTCTGTACCTGTACTTTCCTTCAGCTGAAAAAGCAGCTCCACAACAGCAGCGAAATTTTCAGTGATCTTCTGTTCAGTCTCCTTATTATTTTTAATATTTTTCTGAGTAAACCTGTAAGATACGGGAGATGTTGAAATGCTGCCTGAACTAATTTCCGCAGGTAAAAGCCTGGCCAAAATATGGATAAGGTCCCTGGTATATTTTATTCTTTCCTTAGTGCTCCAGTCGGGGTCATGTACCTTTTCCTTAACATGCGTGGCGTGAAAAGCGCCGTAAGGGAAGCCATTCATGGTGAATACGTACAGATCATTTTCCTTAAGCCATTTTTGAAATTCTCCCAGCCCGTTATTTTCCAGGAGACCGGCTGCAGCTTTTGCCGACAATCTCAGGCCGATGCCAAAGGGTGTCTCGGGTGATAATCTTTCCTTTAAAGGCAGGACATGCTTCTTTAGCTGTGAGAACGTGGTTGCCCAGTCTTCCGCGGGATGCACATTGGTACAGTAGGTAAGATGGTAGTTTTTGTATTTCAAGATGCCCCAATTTTTTGATCTTCCTTCTCAAGAAAAAGGATGGATTCTTTCATTTTCTCCTGATCTATTTGATGTACCTCTTTCCCCACGCCGATTTCTTCAAGAAGCATAATAGTGAGGTCCCCGCCTAAATGTTCCCGAAATTCCTGAAGGCCTTCGAGCACCTCAAATTCTTTTCCTTCGGATCGAAGTAATTCCGGCGTATATAATCTGAAACCCAGATTCCAAAGTAATTGAAGCACCTCGTCACAAGTAGATTTTTTTATCAAGCCGGTCTTCCATGAATAGACACAATCCAGAGCGATTCCTATAGCAACAGCTTCCCCGTGTCTTAAGGAGTAATTGGTGAACTGTTCCAGTTTATGAGCTGCCCAGTGGCCAAAATCAAGAGGCCGGGAGGAGCCTGTTTCAAATGCATCTCCCGAAGAGATATGTTTTAAATGAAGCTCTGCACATCTGTAAATGAGGTACTGCATACTTTCATTATCCCGGTTGACCAGTCTTTCGGTGTCATTCTTAATCCAGTCAAAAAAATTCCTGTCTTTAATAAGAGCCACTTTCACGGCTTCAGAAATGCCGCCTCGCCAGTCTCTTTCTTCTAAAGTTCGTAAAAACTGCTGATCATTGATGACAGCGAAGGGAGGGGTGAAGGTTCCCAGGAAATTCTTTTTGTTGTACCAGTTTATTCCATTTTTGACGCCCACGCCCGAATCATTCTGGGATAAAACAGTGGTGGGAACTCTTATCAGCCTTACTCCGCGATGCGCAATGCCTGCTGCAAATCCTGCGGCATCGAGCACGGCGCCTCCTCCAATAGCTACTACGAACGAATGCCTGGAAATGCCATATTTATTAATTTGATCCAGAACAGAAGTAACGTGATCTAAATTGTTCTTGCTCTCTTCGCCACCCGGTAGAATGATGGGATCGGGAAGGTCCTCGAGTTGTAAAATATCTTCGCAGTAAGTCCTGATTTTTTCCTGAAGGCCCGGTGTTTTTTCAAGTAAACCACTGTCAACCACAAATAAGAGCTTTAACTTTTTTTCTGTCTTTCGACTGAATACCTGCTTAAAAGTGGGATTTGCAGGGGCAAAAAGATCTTCGGTAAAATACACGTCATAGGCTACAGGTAGAGTGAAGCTTTGCCGGATGTTTGTTTTTTGAGCACTTATTTTGGTATTCATAACAAGGTTTTAAGTGACCGGGAACAATTTTCCGGTCAGGAAAGAAAAGGGTAAAAGAGTCAACACCACAAGCCCAAAAAAAAGACCTGCTGAGGAAGCCGCAATGGCTGCGTTCATAACAATCAGGGAGATAATCCCCACTTTTACAGCCAGGCGTATTTTTTTAGCTGAAGGTTCTTTAATAGCCCGAACAAGGGGAGGCAGGATAAGAGCTGCAAACAGTATTACAAACAGAACAGTGGAAAAGAAGTCGCTGGCTTCTGATTCATATCCCAAATATGCAATAGCTGTAATGACCAAAAGATAAAAAAAAGCTGCCACATATAAGGGTTTCCGGGTAGAACCTGTAACCTCACCTTTGCTAATGGAGGTTATGGCTGCAATGTAAATTACCGGAATGAATAGCAGGTACCAGTTTTCCGCGGTGATAGCAGGAAGTATTGACATTCCCAGGAGGAGATTTAAACCCCTGCAAAGCCCCATATTTATGGGGCCTATCCAATCAATATGTTTCCCTTTGGCGTCATAAGCGGTGGCTAAAACTGCAATAGCCACTGCCAAAAACCCTGAAACTACATTAACCACAAAAGAAGCTGCTATTCCTATCAGAAAAAGCACCACTCCCAGGGTCAAAGCCTCGCTTTTGGTTACCTGTCCACTTGGAATAGGCCGTTCCGGTCGTTCCTGTTGATCTATTTCGGCATCAAAATAATCGTTCAGGACTACCCCGCCACCATACAAGCCTGCTGTCGCCAACAATAACAGGTAGAGATCTGCACTATAAAACACGATTAAACCTCCGGCAACGATTGATGATCCCGCAAGTATATCTGCAAAAGCGGTTATGATATTTGCAGGCCTCATTAGCTTCAGGTATGGCAACATTTATTCTACTTTATTAGGATGTCCTCTTCGTTAGATTGAGAAGTCGGAATTTGTTCCCCACGTAGAACCGAATTCCCCGAGAATTTAGCATTGAGATCAATTTCTTTTTCTGTTTCCCAGTCCTCTTCTTTCATTTGTCCGCTGCGTCCAAATGCAACCAGTGCATTGCCGTAGGTTACCTTTTCAATATCCTTTTGATCAATACCTCTTCTTTGCATTAGGGCAGCTGTTTTTGGGACTGCGAGAGGATCACTAATCCCCCAGTCGGCGGCACTGTTTATGAATATATTCTTTGAACCGTATTGCTTCACAACCTCCACCATACGTTCATTTCCCATTTTGGTGTTGGGATATATAGTAAACCCTGCCCAAAAACCTCTGTCCAGAACTTCTTTGACTGTCTCTTCGTTGTTGTGGTCTATTACTACCCATTCCGGGTCAAGTCCATGCTCCAGGCATATATCCATGCTTAAAGAAGTACCTTTTTTCTTGTCCCTGTGCGGTGTATGGATCTGCACCGGTAGTTCCAGCTCTTTTGCCAGGTCCAGCTGTTTTCTGAAGTATTTTTCTTCTGCTTTTGTTTGTTCGTCAAATCCTATTTCCCCTATTCCCACAACACCTTCCTTGAGAGCAAACCGGGGCAGCAGATCCATCACTTGTTCTGCCAGTTCTTCATTATTGGCTTCCTTTGAATTAAGGCCGATGGTGCAATAGTGTTTGATCCCGAACTGACTCGCCCTGAACCTTTCCCAGCCTATAAGGCTACTGTAATAGTCTTTAAATGTGCCAACATTTGTTCGTAACTGGCCAAGCCAAAAAGAAGGTTCAATTATAGCTACAATTCCTGCCTCGCGCATACGGCTGTAGTCATCTGTAGTTCGGGATGTCATGTGAATGTGTGGATCTATAAATTTCATATGTCAATATTTAGGTGTGTATTTGAGTTTCCCATTTTTCAAGTAATTCTTCCCACTTTCGGGAATCCGGAGTTGAAGAATTTTTATGTTGCTCATAAGCAAGAACAACAGCTTCTTCATTTATGGGATCCATTTGTTTTGCCCTTGTTTTAAATTCCCGAAAGCGATTTTCAGTTAAGGCAGGAGTAATTAATCGCCAGACGAGTGGATTAAACTCCCTGCCGGCAGACCATCTTTCTGAGACCAAATCCAGCAGTAACTCAGCAAGTACCGGATTGGCACGTTCGGGGATGCCGACAATTTTCCAAAAAGGCCTCTCCATAAAAGCGGCTTTAAGTACCAGCCGATTATAAGCTTCTTCTGAAAAATGTTCATAAGGATAAGGATTTTCCAATGTAATGGTGTCAAAGACAGAGGTAGCATTAGAACGGGTACCGCTGTAAGCTATTTGGAGAAATCTTTCAGGATTAGGAAACAATGGTAGAGCTGAATAAATAGTGATTTGTTCATTTAGATCTGCAGTTTCCAACAATTTTTCAACTGTACCTGAAAATTCTTCCGGCTTCTCTGACGCAAAAGAAAGCAGAAGCAGAATTCTTGCCGCCTGCTCTGAATCAAGATTCTCCGGATGCCAATTCTTTTTCAGCGTTTGCGCCTTAAAGGTTTCTTCAGGCCCAATATTCAGATCTTTTCGGGTAATTTTTCGAGGAACCTTAGAAAAAGCTAATACCAGATCCCTCTCATTTCCTTGAGATCTGAACTTTTTTTCTTCCTCCTCAAGCCATTTTACTTCTTCTGAAGAACAAACCTCAGCGATCCAATCTAGCAGTAGTTTTTGTGGCTGTTTCATTGTGATTAAATTTTTGGTTGCAGTTCGATGTGCCAATGCCTTTTTAATATAAGAAATCTAATCTTCATCCTCTGTTGTATTTATCTTAATTTCAGCTATAGGAAGAGGTAGAGCCTTTTCTCTGTTTTCGAAAGATCAGGTTTAATAAAAGGGCAAAACTGAGAATAAGAAGCCCGAAAAATTCCCGGGTGGCTTCAATCCATGGTTTTTCATCTGACATTGATCCGGTGATATTTTCTGCAGAATGCAAGCTGAACCAGGTGTAGACGCCGTTATGAATAAAAAACAAATACACAGCGTAAGAAACGAAAACGGCCAGGCCTGCATAATGTAAAATCCTACTATCCTTCCGGAAAATCGCCAGGGTACAGATCAGTGCACCGTAGCCATATATTGACATCCATAAAAGTGGATCCGGGTCGTTGTGTTGTATAGCGGCAGAAACAAGAAAAATTACTGCAAAAAATCCATTGGCTATTTTCACGAAAAGTTGGTTTTGAACATTAGTCAGCTTCGCCCCACAAGGTGCTGGAGGTTCTCATTTAAAGTTATAAACGTGATTTAAGAAGATTAGCCGATTTAGCAAGAATTTAGTTATTCATATAGATCTATGGTCTCTTTCTCGACCGTACCTTCAAAATCTGGAACCGGACGTTCCTTTTTTTCTTCCTCTGTTTCTACTATGCCGTTTTCTCTTATGTCATTTATTAGCCATTGCATTTCCATGATCTCCCTACGCTGCGCCTTAATGATTTTATCTGCAAGCTCTCTTACCCTAACATCTTCTATTTGAGAACGTTCGCTGGTTAAAATTGCGATTGAATGGTGAGGTATCATGCCTTCCATGTAATCTGTATCTGAAACAGTTACCTGGCTTCGTACCAGCCATATCGAACCACCTATTAGTATAACTCCGAAAGCAAGAGTGAGCATATTAGCTTTTTTGTTTTTGTACATGTTGAGCATATACAATAACATAATAATGATCATTGCCCCTCCCATGATCATTGTCATAAACAATCTGGTTTCACTATACCAAAAATGATCTATAATTTGGTAAGAATGTGCATACATCAGAAAGAACATGGCAATCATTGAAGTTGCTATCATTAAAAAAAACTTTATGTAAGGCTTTTTGTTGTTTTGATTATTTTCCATTTTTAGATTATTTGGTTAGAAGTTATTTCTGATTTAAGCTTAATTTGATTGAGTATTAAACGCTTTTACAAATTAAATAGCTTGAAAATTTAATTACATAAAAATTGTGTTAAATGTAATTTTTGTCTTTGGGAGTGATTTTTTAGAATGACTTCTTTACCATTAACTTTAAAGAACTGTAGCCTTTTAGTTTGCCAGGAGTTTTTTTTAATTATCTGATTTTACCTGAGCGTGATTAATTCCTGCCACAATCATTACGCCCCCTATAATGTTTCCGATAAGGGCAGGTAGTGTATAGTTGCCGAGGACGGACCACCATCCTACCTTGTTCATAAAAGCCAGAGTAAAAGTTTCCACAGAGCCTGCTATTACATGACTAAAATGTCCGATTCCAATAATATATGACAAAATCACTATTACCCAAAAACCTGTAGTTTTCTCGTATGGTATAAGCCAAACAATCAATGCGATGAGCCATCCGGCAAATATACCCCGTAGCAAGGTCGTTTCAAACCCAGGGTCCATTGCAGTACTTCCAATTTCTGCAAAGGCCTTTTGTACGTGCGGGTCAAAAACCTCTGTACGGGCAGCCACGTAAGCTACAATAGCAGCTCCTACTAAATTAGCAACAAGAACAATTCCCCATAGGCGTAGGACGTTTAAAAGCGTCCTATAGCTTTTTTTTTCCAGAAGAGGTAATATTGGTGTTAGCGTATTTTCTGTGAACAACTGCTGCCTTCCCATAATCACAATAACAAAGCCTACGCTATAGCCGAGGTTAGAAACCAGGAAGCTCCAATCGGCATCAGGTAAATATGCCTTTAACAAGCCTTCTGAAATCATAGAAAATCCCATAGATAATCCGGCTGCAAGTCCTGACCAGAATAATGCCGAGGATGAACGGGAAAGTTCTGAGATTGCTTCTTTAAAAATAGCATCATGTATGACTTTGGCGGAAGGAGGTTTACGCTCCTCTGCCTCCCTGTACTCTGTCTGATAAGGCTTTTTTTCTTTCATATAGATTAACTGTTTCGGGGTTAAGCAAACGAGACCTTTGTGGTCGTCATTTCTTGGTCATTTTGTTCCCGCTCCACTCGAAGGCGTACACCTTTGTCTTTGTCGGTTTG
>NZ_JAVRHM010000031.1:0-31577 GCF_031846525.1 Autumnicola patrickiae | reverse complement strand
TTCCGAAAATATAAAAAAACCCGAAGCGAGCGCTTCGGGTTTTATTTTTTATGAAGAAGAAAGTTGCTTCTGTTTTTTTCTTTCCAGACGTTTATTTTTGAATTTGACTTTCGCCCTGTTTACAAGATAGAACATAATAGGTACTATAATAAGTGTAAGGAAAGTCGCAAAGATAAGTCCGAAGATTACCGTCCAGGCCAAAGGTCCCCAGAATATTACGTTATCCCCTCCAATATAAAGTTGCGGATCATAATCTGTAAATAGTGTGAAGAAGTCAATGTTCAAACCAATGGCTAAAGGAATAAGTCCAAGTACGGTGGTGATAGCGGTTAGCAATACTGGCCTTAACCTCGATTTTCCACCTGCTACGATCACGTGAAAATATTGTTCACGGGTCAAAAGCTGATCTTCTTCCAGATCTAGTTCTTCTTTTTTCCTGTCTATCAGGATTTGTGTATAATCTATTAATACGATGGCATTGTTTACAACAATACCGGCAAGGGAAATAATTCCCATCATCGTCATTATAATGATGAAGTCCATTTGGAAAATTACCAGTCCAAGGAATACCCCAACAAGACTTAGTAATACTGACATTAAAATAATTACAGGTTTGGAAACTGAATTAAATTGAGCAACGAGAATAAGCAAAATACCTCCCAAAGCAATAAGTAAAGCTTTAATAAGGAAGTTCATGTTTTCTGCCTGTTCTTCCTGCTCTCCGGTAAATTCAAGGCTTACCTCTTCGGGTAATTCGTAATTCTGCAATTCGCTCCTTAATTGTTCAACAACTTCATTCCCGTTATATCCTTGTAATACATTGGAATATAAGGTGATTACCCTTTTTAGGTCTTTTCTTTTTATAGAGCTGAAGGAAGAAGTCATTTTGGTTTCCACCAGCGATGAGATTGGGACCTGTACCAGTGCCCCAGTATTCTGATCTTTAAAGGTAATTGGCTGATTGAACAATACGTTTTCATTGTACCTGTCTTCTTCATTAAGCCTTACGTTCACCTGATAATCATCATCCCCCTCTTTATAGGTGGAAACTTCTTCACCATAGATCGCCCTTCTAAGCGTTTGACCAACGGCAGAAGTGGAAACTCCTAATTGTCCGGCTTTTCTACGGTCCACCTGGACTTCAAGTTCAGATTTGGCCTTGTTGACGTCAATTTTTAATTCCTCAATTCCGCCAATACTAAGGTCCTGAATATAGGAACGTAAATTTTCGGCTTCAGCGAGCATCTGTTCATAATTCTCACCTTTTAGCTCAATGTTTACCGGGTAACCTGACGGAGGTCCGGCCGCATCCTTCTCAACAACTACAGATGCTCCTGGGAAACCTTGTACTGCTTCGCGAACTTCAGATAGTACTTCGCTACTGGAAACCCCTTGCCGCTCCTCAAACGGGCGCATAGAAAGGGTGATCTTTCCTTTATGAGGCATGGCGTTTTGCTGCCCCCCATCGGTTTGAGGATTTCCGGCTCCCTGTCCCACCTGGGAGATAGCAGATTCTACCATAAAGTTGTAACCATCTTCATCTTCATATTTTTCAATGACGTCAAAGATCTGTTGCTCTATCCTTTTGGTAAGTTCGTTGGTCCTTTCAATATCTGTCCCTTCAGGATACTCAATATAAGTTATAATCTGCTTAGGTTCATTTTCCGGAAAAAATAATACTTTAGGCTGTACCAGCGCAATTAAAACAATAGAAAGGAATAGCATTGCCACAGTTCCAAAGAAGAAAATGTAAGCCTTCTTTCCTCTAAGTGCAAATTTTAAAGTGCTTTCATAAGAGTTTTCAAGCTTTTTTAAAGCTTTAAACTGGAAGAATTCTACTCCTCCGGCAAGTAAATATTTATAAACCCAAAGCAAAATTCCGCCAAGGATCAGAAGGTTTCCAAAAGCACGTAAGGCGCCAGATGGTAACAGATAGCCGGTAATTAATAACAGGAGTCCAACGCCGCCCATGATTCCGGTGTACCTAATAAGTTTTTTCTTATTCATTTCCTCTTCTTCAGTTTCCATAAATTCTGAAGTAAGCATTGAGTTAATAATTAATGCTACAAATAATGAGGATCCCAATACAATGGAAAGGGTGATAGGGAAAATCATCATAAACTTTCCAACTGTTCCCGGCCATAGTGCAAGCGGAAAAAAGGCCATAAGTGTTGTGGCTGTAGATGCAATAATTGGCCAGGCAATTTCACCCAATCCTTGTTTTGCTGCCTGTTTCCTGGACATGCCTTCATCCATAAGCGTATAAACATTCTCTACTACCACAATACCATTGTCCACCAGCATGCCGAGTCCCATTACCAGGGCAAAGAGCACCATTGTATTTAAGGTATATCCCAAACTGGATAGAACAATAAAGGATAAAAACATGGATAACGGGATTGCCAATCCCACAAAAAGAGCATTTCTAAAGCCTAAGAAGAACATTAGTACAAGTACTACCAGAATAACCCCAAAGATGATGTTATTTACCAGGTCATTTACCTGTTTTTCTGTGTTTGTAGACTGGTCATTGGTTAGGCTTATGTGTAGACTTTCCGGCAGATACTCCGCCTGTTCTGTAGCTATAATCTGTTTAATATCTTCTATAGCTTCTACCATATTTTGACCGCTACGCTTCTTGATATCCAGCATTACTACTGGATCTCCGTATTCACGAGCGAAGGTGGTGGGATCTTTTTCCCTAAAGTTAATCTGTGCAATGTCCCTTAGAAAAACATTTCCTCCATCACGTTTTACAACAACATTTTGCAGTTCCTCAGGGTCCTCAATTTCACCGAGTATCCTGATATTTCTCTCTACTCCGCTGGTGATAATATTTCCTCCGGAAATTGTACGGTTTTCTGCGCTTACAGAATTAATGATGTTATCAAAACTTACCTGTGAAGCACTCATTTTATAGATGTCCACCGCAATTTCGACCTCCATATCTTCGGCGCCCTGGATACTGGCTTCTTTAATCTCAGGTAAAATTTCTATACGATCCTGAAGGTATTCGGCAAATTCTTTTAACTGTTGAACGGTATAATTACCAGTAAGGTTAATATTTAAAATTGATTGCTCTTCAGAAATATTAAGATCAAAAACATTTGGTTCAACTTTAGCACCATTGTCCAGTGTAGGCCAGGTGGTTTCGGCTTTCACCATATCTACCTTGTCCTTAATTTTTTGTTTGGCAACATCTACATCTATATCATCTTCAAATTCTACTATAACCAGGGAATAATCCTGCAGCGTAGTTGAGGAGATTTCCTTTATTCCGGCAACATCGTTGAACTCTTCTTCCAGGGGCTCGGTTATGAACTTCTCCACATCCTCCGCAGAGTTCCCGGGATTTATCGAGCTAACATAAATTTCTGTAGTAATAACCTCGGGGAAAGATTCCCTGGGCATGGCATAATAAGACATTAGCCCTCCTATAAGAATAATGGCCATGATAACGTACACCGTCATCTTATTGTCTATAGCCCAGGAAGAAAGTTTGAATTCCCTATCTAACTTGTTCATTGCAAATTTTTAATTTCTGGTTTTTATTTCCTGACCATCACGAAGATTTCTACTACCGTCAGTAATTATAGTTGTTCCCGGTTCCAGTCCTGAGGTAATTTCTATTACACCTTGAGCAACATAACCTGTTTCTACATTAACTTCTCTCGCTGTTCCTGTATTTTCCCCCTGGGATTCCCAAATATAGACAAGGTTATTTCCCTGGGAATTCTGTTGTACTGCATTTTCGGGAACCACTATTGCGTCCTCGTTTGTATAATCGTTTATTCTTAGTGTAGCAATTTGATTTGGTCTTACCATCTTATCCTCATTAGGAATGGCAACCTCTATTCTAAAGGTCCTGTTATTAGGATTTATAGTGTTACCTACTCGTTTTACTTCGCCTGTAAATTCTTTTCCTATGGAGTTAATTTGGACAATAACTTCGCTGCCTGCACTAACCTGATTGAGGTAATTCTCCGGCACATTAGCTTCAACATACATATTTTGTAGGCTTACCAATCTAAATAACTGACTTTGGCCCGGGGATACAACTTCGCCTTGCTCTGTTATGACCTCATCAATAATTCCGCTGAAAGGGGCTTTTATAGTGCTTTTTGCAAGTTGCGTTCGTAATTGGTTCACAGAGTTTTGCGCAGATTCAAAGTTGGATTTGGCTTCCAGATACTGCATTTCTGATCCTATATTCTGGTTCCACAAACGCTCCTGGCGCTCAAAAGTAGTTTCTGCCAGAGAAAGTTGAGTTTCCAAGCGAGCCAATTCGCTGGAGAGTCCGCCATCATCAACTACTGCCAATGTTTGCCCACGGGAAACCTCCTGTCCCTCACTCACACGAACATCTGAGAGGATTCCTGAAGTTTCAGGATATATAACTATATTCTGATCTGTAGCTACATCCCCCTGTACCTCGGCATAATGTTTAAACACAGTATCCCGCACAGTCTCTATATTTACCAAAGGGCGGCTTCGGTTTACATCGAGCTCATTTATAGCTTCATCCAGACGATTGATCTGCCTGGTAAGCTCACTCTGTTCTTTGCTTAATTCAGATTTTTTCTGTCTGATTTCGCTTAAATCGCCATCCTGAAGAACGGCATCTACAGATTTTTTTTCCTCACTTCCGCAGGAAAAAAGTATAATTGGAAGGCTAAGTAAGATTGCTAATTTTCTCATTGGTGAATTTATAATGTACCTGTTAATCTTCATTACTATATTTTGTTGTGTCAAGCAAATTTTCCAACTCGACCTTGGCAACAATCACATCCAGCATGGCCTGGAGCAGGCTTTGCTGCGCATTGTATAATTGCCTTTGAGCTTCGCTTAATTCGAAACTGCTGGCAAGGCCTTCAAAAAATTTAATCTGGTTTTTATTCTCTATACGCTCAGCTAGTTCCAGGTTTTTCTTCTGATTCTGATAATTTTCCAAACTAAATTCATATTCAGCTTTAGCAGAATTTACCTGATTTTTAACCTCATTTTCTGTGCGTTCAAGATCTATAAGTGCCTGCTCGTAGGCAATTTCTTTTTGTTGGGTTCTGGAACTCCTCATTCCACTGCTGAAAATTGGAATATTTAAGGTCACACCTAAAATAGATTGGTCAAAGTATTCCTGATCGCTACTTAAGAAAGAAAACTCTTCGCTAAACCCCTGTAGCCCGTAATTTACAAATCCTGTTAAGGTTGGCAGCGCCTTGGCCTTTTCCAGTCTTACCTCAATATTTGCAGCTTCAGCTGTGTTTTGAGCAATACGGTAATCTATATTTTGCTGAACAGGAACCTGCTTTTGAAGCAGTGCCAGATCGAAATATTCCATGGTAAGTTCATCCAGGTCTTCTGTTAAGGTGACTTCAGCCTCAACAGGAATGCCTAGTGTAAGGTTTAGCATTTCATAAGCTATGTCCAACATTCGTATGCTGCGGTTCAGGTTGTTCTGCAGTCCAAGAAGGGTTATTTGAAGTTGCTCTACATCCTCCTGTTCTGCCATTCCGTTGTCATAAAGGATACTGGTCTCATCCACGTTTTTTTGTACTGTTGCTTCATTCTTTTTAAGGATTTCTGCATTTTCTTCAGCTAAAAGAACATTTCCGTAAGCATTGATAATTGCCCTTTTTACCTCAAGATCTGTTTTGGTCTTTGCGTTTTCAGAAATCTGCAAAAGGGTCCTTGCCGATTGGATTCCTACAATATAGGAGCCGTCAAAAATTAACTGGTTCCAGGTGGCGGTGGCATTAAGGCTTTGTTGTGTGCCAAATTGTACAGGGATAAAACCGTCTGGGGCATTAATAGGCACGTCGTTCCTTTGAAGGCCCTCAAAATAGCTTTCCACAATATCAATCGTACTCTGGGTATTATCGAAAGCAGCAGCAGGAAGCAGAGTTACCGGTCGTTTAATATAGTTCTGATAATCAATATTACCTCCAATTTGCGGCAATCCCTGGGAGATAATTTCCCATTTCTGTTTTAGCGCAATTTCTACATCCTTTTGTGCATTTCTGGAGCTGTAGTTGTTCTCCATTCCAAAAATTATAGCTTCCTCAAGGGATAAATTGTATTCCGGCACCTGGTTTTCCTCCTGGGATAGGGCGGGTACAGACATTAAAATTGTGGCCGCTGCCAGTTTGAGCTTAATTAAAATTCTCATGATCTTTTTTAAATTCTTCTAAAATTTTTAATCCTTTTGAAGTGCATATCGCGTGTAAATGATAGTCCAGGAAATATTCCATAAGTTTTGGCTTACTGTATTCTTCAGGGGGAAATACATCTGAATCTTTTATTCCGGCCATTCCCAGATAGTGTATCCTGCCAATAAAGGAAACGGGAATTCCAGTACGATAATGACCGGAAATTATTCCTCGTTCAAGGTTATCTGTAACGCATTCCTGTACAATGTTAAAATTCTTTTTCTCAATATTCTGAGCTATTTTTGGGTAATACTTGTTTAGCTGATAATGGGGGGACGCTTTTTCATCTTTTAAATAGCGCATGGCAAAACGTTTAATTTCGTATAATTCAATAATGGGGTTTTTTTTCTGGGCCCGAATATCATTTATACCGGTTTGAATAACTTCAAAGAGATGCACTATTGTGGCCTGCACCAGCTTATTTTTTGTTGAAAAATGAGTGTATATTGTCTTTTTTGATATTCCAAGCTTGTCCGCAATATCATCCATGGTTACGCTTTTAAACCCAAGGCTTAAAAACATATCACTTGCCGTACTTAAAATCTTCTCTCTCAAAGCTTAAAAATTTGAAGGTGCAAAAGTAGTGTTGGGAAACTTTAAAAACAAATAAAGTTTCCGTAGTTTACTTTAATTTAACATTGTTCCAAAATTTGAAATAACTTCAATTATGGTATTTTAGCTGAAAATTGAAATTTATGCTATCTATTTCTGAATACCGGGAAGTATTTTCGGAATATCTGGAGAACAAAATAAAAGTACGCGAGCCAAAAAATTTATATGAACCTATGGTTTATATCCTTTCCCAGGGGGGGAAGCGTCTTAGGCCTGTACTCCTTCTTATGGCCACAGAAATTTTTAATGCAGATTATCGCAAGGCGTTGGATGCGGCTCTTGCAATTGAAATTTTTCATAATTTCTCACTGGTTCATGACGATATTATGGATGATGCGCCAATTAGGCGGGGGCAGTTAACGGTACATGAAAAATGGGGGATTAATACTGGTATACTTTCGGGTGATGCAATGCTTATTAATGCTTATCAATTATTTGAAAATTATGATGGCAAAATTTTTAAAGAGCTTGCAAAATTGTTTTCAAAGACAGCAACACAGGTTTGTGAAGGTCAGCAATATGATATTGATTTTGAAGCAAGGGAGGATGTGAGCATAGAGGAATATATCAAAATGATTGAATATAAAACGGCCGTTCTTGTAGGTGCTTCCCTGCAGATGGGCGCCATTGTTGCTGAAGAGAGTCCCGAATGTAAAGAGGCTATTTATCAGTATGGATGTTATCTTGGTATTGCTTTTCAATTGCAGGACGATTACCTCGATGCATTTGGAGATCCTGAAAGTTTTGGGAAACAACCGGGAGGCGACATTATTGAAAATAAGAAGACTTTTCTTTATTTAAAAGCTTTAGAATCTTCAGGGAAGAGTGAAGGAGAGCAGTTAAAGCATCTTTACTCGATTAATCCGAACGAAAGCTCAGGCAAAATTGAGGCGGTGAAAACCATCTTTCAGTCGAGCGGTGCTGCTGAACTTACAAGGCAGGAGATTCAAAAATATACAGAAAAAGCATTTGAGGTTCTGGAGGGAATAAAAATTCCCGAAGAGAAAAAAGAACCTTTAAGGAAATTTGGAGAGTCTCTTATGGAGAGGCAGGTCTAATGTTTATTTCCCTTATTAATAAATCATGGTTATCTGGTTTTTTATAAGGTATTTCATCTTGTCTATGTTAAAAAATGATAATACTTAGGATAAAAGACTGGATACGGCAAGGTGTTTTTTTTAAAAATTGTATTTTTGTTGTTACACTTAAAAAGAAACATTAGTTTCAAATTATGGATAGATTTTCATTTTTAAATGCCGCACATACCGCATATTTCGCAGAACTTTATGACCAGTATTTACAATATCCTGACAAAGTAGAGCCCAGTTGGAGGGCTTTTTTTCAAGGGTTTGATTTTGGGATGCAACAGGATGGCGTTTCCGGGGAGATCCTGGAATCGGCTCCGGCAGAATTTAAAGAAGGAGAAATTCCTGAGCATGTAGTTAAGGAATTTCAGGTAATTCGTTTAATAGACGGGTACAGGACAAGAGGTCACTTATTTACAAAGACAAACCCGGTAAGGGAAAGAAGAAAATACAGCCCAACCTTAGATGTTGAAAATTTTGGTCTTTCTAAGGAAGATATGGACGTTACCTTTAACGCAGGTGAGGTGTTGGGTATTGGACCTAAGACGCTGAAAGAAATTATTAACCACCTGGAAAAGATTTATTGCGAATCCATAGGGGTGGAATATATGTTTATCAGGAAGCCGGAGGAAATTCAATGGATTCAGAATAAACTTAATATAAACGAGAACCATCCGCAGTTTAGTGCTGATCAAAAGAAGCAGATCCTTAAAAAATTAAATGAGGCAGTTTCTTTTGAAAGTTTTTTGCACACCAAATACGTGGGTCAAAAACGCTTTTCCCTGGAAGGGGGTGAAAGTTTAATTCCGGCACTGGATGCGTTAATAGAACGGGCAGCAGAGTTAGGGATACAGGATTTTGTCATGGGGATGGCTCACCGTGGTCGTCTCAATACCCTTACGAACATTTTTGGGAAGAGTGCTAAAGATATCTTTAGCGAGTTTGATGGTAAAGACTACGAGCAGGATATATTTGACGGGGATGTAAAATATCACCTGGGGTGGACTTCTTGTCGCAAAACAGATAACGGTAATGATATTAATATTAATATCGCTCCAAACCCTTCTCACCTGGAAACAGTTGGACCCGTAGTAGAGGGTATTGCCAGAGCCAAAAAGGATCGTCGCTACAATGGCGACAGTTCTAAAGTTTTGCCAATATTGGTTCATGGCGATGCTGCTATAGCAGGCCAGGGTGTTGTTTACGAGGTTGTGCAAATGGCACAGCTTGAAGGATATGAAAACGGTGGTACTATACATATAGTGGTTAACAATCAAATTGGTTTTACCACCAATTACCTGGATGCGAGATCTTCTACATATTGTACGGATGTTGCGAAAGTGACTTTATCTCCTGTGCTACATGTTAATGCAGATGATGCCGAGGCTGTAGTTCATGCAATTCTATTCGCACTGGAATTCAGGATGAAATTTCACCGGGATGTATTTATTGATCTTTTGGGTTATCGAAAGTATGGTCATAACGAAGGTGATGAACCAAGATTTACTCAGCCAAAGCTGTATAAAGCCATAGCGAAACAGGAAAACACCAGAGATATTTATGCTGAAAAGCTTAAGAAAGAAGGTGTAATTGATGATGGTTTTATAAAGAAACTGGAAGAAGAATATAAAGCAAAACTTGAAGAGAATCTCGAAGATTCCCGAAAAGAAGATAAAACGGAAATTACTCCGTTTATGCAGGATGAATGGGAAGGCTTTGAAAATGCACAGGAAGATAAGATGATGGAGGAGGTGGATACCACCTTTGAACTTGAAAAACTGGATAAGGTTGCAGAAGCGATTTCGAAATTACCTGAGGGTAAAAAATTCCTTCGTAAAATCGATAAGTTGGTTAACCTGCGAAATAAAATGTACTTTGAAACCAATCAGTTAGATTGGTCCATGGCAGAACATCTTGCTTACGGTTCCTTAATGACAGAGGGTTATCATGTTCGTATTAGTGGTCAGGATAGTGAAAGAGGGACTTTTTCGCACCGTCATGCCATTGTGAAAGTAGAAGACAGTGAAGAAGAAATAATATTACATAATAATATAGAAGGGAGAAAAGGGGAGTTCTTCATTTATAACTCTCCGCTTTCTGAATATGGAGTTGTAGGTTTTGATTATGGGTATGCCATGGCAAGTCCGCAAACATTAACAATATGGGAAGCGCAATTCGGGGATTTTGTAAACGGGGCGCAGATCATGATAGATCAATATATATCTGCAGCCGAGGATAAATGGAAGCTTCAGAATGGTCTGGTAATGTTTCTTCCACATGGTTATGAAGGACAGGGTGCAGAGCATTCTTCGGGTAGAATGGAGCGTTTTCTTCAGCTTTGTGCTAAAGATAATATGTTTGTTGCAGATATTACAACACCAGCAAATATGTTCCACCTGCTAAGGAGACAGATGAAAGCAAACTTTAGAAAACCCCTTATTGTCTTTACACCCAAAAGTCTTTTAAGACATCCAAAAGTAATTTCCACTAAAGAGGAATTTGCAAACGGAAGTTTTCAACCTCTTATAGACGAAGGTAATGCTGATGCTAAAAAAGTAAAAACATTGGTATTTTGTACCGGTAAATTTTATTATGATCTTTTAGATCACAGAGAAAAGAATGAGCGCGACGATGTTGCTTTGGTGAGGGTGGAGCAATTATTCCCACTTCCGGTTCAGAAGATGAAGGAGACCATTAAGAAATATAAGAATGCAGATGACCTCGTTTGGGCACAGGAAGAACCAAGAAATATGGGGGCTTACGGGCATTTATTATTGCATTTTGATGAAGCCAGGAATATGAGAGTCTGCAGCAGGAAGTTCTATGGATCACCCGCAGCTGGAAGTTCTGTGCGTTTTAAGAGACGACACGAGCGTGTCATTGCCGGGGTTTTCGATAAATCTTTAGAAGAATCAATTTAAAATAATTACGAATAGAAATTTCTGTTTCGGCAGAAATCAAAATAAAAATTAAGATCATGGCCTTAGAAATGAAAGTTCCTTCTCCAGGAGAATCCATTACCGAAGTTGAAATAGCACAATGGTTAGTGGAAGATGGAGATTATGTAGAAAAAGATCAGGCAATAGCCGAAGTAGATAGTGATAAAGCCACACTGGAGCTTCCCGCAGAAGCCAGTGGAATAATTACTTTAAAAGCCGAAGAAGGTGACGCTGTTGCTGTTGGGGAGGTTGTTTGCCTTATTGATACTGATGCCGAAAAACCGGGAGGGGGAGATAAAGAGGCGAAAGAACAGGAAAAGGAAAGCAAGGAAGCGAGCTCCGGAAGTGAAAAACAATTAGATAAGGAGGGAACTGGTTCTGACAAGGCTGCAGCTAAAACTGAGCAACCTTCAAAATCAAGTACTCCATCTCAAAAGCAGGATAGCTATGCAAGCGGAAGCCCTTCTCCTGCGGCCAAAAAGATTTTAGATGAGAAAGGAATAGACTCAAAGTCGGTTAACGGTTCCGGCAGGGATGGAAGGATAACAAAAGAGGATGCTGTAGAGGCAAAAGCTTCTATGGGAACCCCGGGAACTGGAAAAAGAGGGGAATCCCGTAAGAAAATGTCTATGTTGCGACGTAAAGTGGCGCAAAGACTGGTTGCTGCAAAAACAGAAACTGCCATGCTTACTACATTTAATGAAGTAGACATGTCCCCAATTTTTGCTCTTCGTAAAAAATATAAAGAAGAGTTTAAAGAGAAGCATGGGGTGAGCTTAGGATTTATGTCCTTCTTTACGCTTGCTGTTACGCGTGCTCTGGATCTTTTTCCTGATGTCAACTCTATGATAGATGGGGATTATAAGGTAAGTTTTGACTATAAAGATATTAGTATTGCAGTTTCCGGGCCTAAAGGTCTAATGGTTCCTGTAATGAGAAATGCTGAGAATTTAAGTTTCAGAGGAGTGGAGGCTGAAGTTAAACGCCTTGCCTTAAAAGCTAGAGACGGGAACATCACTGTAGACGAGATGACCGGAGGTACATTTACTATTACGAATGGAGGTGTATTTGGTTCTATGCTCTCTACTCCAATCATTAACCCGCCGCAAAGTGCTATCCTGGGAATGCACAATATTGTGGAGCGTCCTGTTGCTATAGATGGGCACGTAGAAATACGTCCAATTATGTTCGTTGCCTTGTCCTATGATCACAGAATAATAGATGGAAAGGAATCTGTGAGCTTCCTTGTTGCGGTAAAAGAAGCACTGGAAAATCCCGAGGAATTACTTATGGATAATGATGTTAAAAGAGCTTTGGAACTTTAATAAGATTTATTTAAATATGTAAAAAGAGGCCTCATCTTAAGATGAGGCCTCTTTATTTTTTAGGCAAGACTAAAATAATAAGAATAAATTAATAAGGTTTAGAAACAGCACAGCAACTATTGCAATCAATAAGATTGTGAATAAGGTCGGTGAAAGAATCCTGTTTTTGATAAAGCAAATTTTTGGTTACCATTAAGAAGTGTGAAGGTAAATCTAAAATCATGAGGTGAAAAGGGGAAATTTCCCCCTTTTGAGCAATTTCTATTTAAGATAAAGTGCTTTTTTGCCGTAATCTATTACCGCCTTTCCTTTTTTTAGAATATCAGCCCCAATAATACCATGTACCTTTTCTGCCTTGTGATTTACAAGGGCTTCATTTACATGTCTTAAATCAAAAAGCACAAGGTCTACTTTTTTCTTTTTCCAACCTTCGATTTCAATTCTGTTTTTCTGGGCAATTTGCGTTAGCATATCGGTAGCTCCTGCCCCGGCAGCTTTAACGTCGCTATCTTCAGCAATTAATTCAAAATGCTTTACTGCTTCCATTCCCACGCACGTACTGGAAGCTCCTGTATCCAAAATAAAATTGCCTTCAATATTATTAATTTTTGCAACAATTTCGATATGATTAGTTTTGGTGTATTTAAATTTAATACGCTGATATCCTTTCTTTTCAAGTAATTTCTTTAAAGTCGACATTCTTTCTTTTTTCACAAAGATAGGTCTTCAAAATAAATTATTTTTGCATTTATGATTTTAACAGACACCCATACCCATTTATATAGTGAAGCTTTTGATGAAGACAGGGATAAATTGATTTCAAAAGCTATAGATGCAGGTATTAAAAGATTTTTTATTCCGGCTATAGATTCAGAATATACACAGGCGATGTACGTTCTGGAGGAGACTTATCCAGAAAATATATTTTTAATGATGGGATTGCATCCTACCCATGTGAAGGAGGATTTTGAGGAGGAGTTAGCTCATGTGGAAGAACAGTTTAAAAAAAGAGCATTTTATGCTGTTGGTGAAATTGGAATAGATCTGCATTGGGATAAAAGTACATTGGCGATCCAGCAGCAGGCTTTTAGAAGACAAATTAAGTTGGCGAAGGAGTATAAATTGCCCATTGTTATTCACTGCCGTGATGCTTTTGATGAGGTTTTTGAAGTATTGGAGAGTGAGAAAGCAGATAATCTCTTCGGAATTTTTCATTGCTTTACAGGAACGTTACAGCAGGCACACAAAGCTTTGTCCTATAATATGAAGTTGGGAATTGGAGGTGTGGTAACCTTTAAAAATGGTAAAATTGATAAATTTTTGGATCAAATTTCCATTGAGGATATTGTTTTGGAGACAGATGCTCCGTACCTCGCTCCGGCGCCTTTCCGCGGAAAAAGGAATGAACCTGTATTTATTGAAAAAATAGCAGCAAAAATAGCTGAAATATATAACCTTGAATATAAAGAAGTTGCAGAAATAACCACGGCTAATTCAAAAGTAATTTTTGGGCGTTAATATTTTCTTCTGTTATATTTTGTTTATTTGCTTTTATAAGCCATTAAATTGTTTGCTTATTCTGCTTTGAAGAGGTGTTTGGTTTAATAAATTGTCCGGTGGGCAAGCTAAGATGAGAATTGTGCAAGATTTTGAAGACATAAGGTTTTATAAAGATGAGGAAGTGGAGGAGGCTTTACGGCAATATGTAAGGCATCCAATGGTTAAAGCTTTGCTTCAGTTTACTTTCCCAGATAAAGAATTTTCTGAAATTGAGGAACTGGTGGTAAAGTGTCGTTCTATCAGGGATTTCCAGACAAAGGTTATTTATCATTCCGTAGATATGGTGCTGGAAAAAAGCACAGAAGGTCTTACATATAGTGGGTTTGAAGGTTTAAAAGAAGATCAGGCTTATTTTTATATTTCTAACCACCGGGATATCATTCTGGATACCTCGTTACTCAATTACACCCTGTACGAGAATAATTTAGTAATGACGGCGTCTGCAATAGGAGATAATCTTGTAAAGAAACCTTTTCTTCTGGCTCTGTCTGCGTTAAATCGAAATTTTCTTGTTCTTAGAGGGCTTGGCCCCAGAGAAATGTTGAAAAGTTCCCTGAAACTTTCAGAATATATAAAAAAGCTCCTTTTTCAGGATGGCCGGTCGGTTTGGATGGCGCAGCGGGAAGGCCGGACCAAAGACGGGAGTGACCATACGCAGCAGGGGGTTCTAAAGATGCTCGCCATGGCAAAGGGGGATTTAAGTCTTTGCGAATATTTTTCGAAGATAAAGATGGTTCCTGTTGCTATTTCCTATGAATTTGACCCTACAGATATCCTTAAGATGCCAGAGATAATGGCAAAAAGGATGAAAGAAACTTACGTAAAGTCGGCTAACGAAGATTTTAATTCCATTATGCAGGGGGCATTAGGACAGAAAGGCAGAATACACATTAGTGCCTGTGGGGTTATGGAAGATGAAATTTTTTCCGAAATTGAGGCACAGGAAATTTCTATAAATGATCAATTAAAAGTTGTGGCAGAGAAGATTGATCAGAAAATCTACGAAAATTACAAGTTATGGCCGGCAAACTTTATTGCCTATGATTTGCTTAACAACAGGGAAAAGTACAGTTCTAAATATTCAGATAAAGAAAAAAGGCAATTTGAAAGAAGACTTATGCGCCGGGTAGATTTAAAGAATGCTCTGGAAGTAAACAGCTATCTGCTTATGTATGCAAATCCTGTAGTAAATAAGGAAAGTTTGTATGAAAACAAGAGCTAAGATCCTGTTGGTTTATACCGGAGGGACCATTGGCATGATAAAAGATTATGATTCTGGAGCACTGAAGGCCTTTAACTTTGACGAATTACTGCAGAATATTCCGGAATTAAAACTTCTGGAGCATGAAATCGAAACCCTAAGCTTTAATGAGCCGGTAGATTCTTCCAATATGAATCCCCGGGGCTGGCTTCAGATAGCGGAAACTGTAGAAGAAAATTATGAAAAATATGACGGATTTGTCATTCTTCATGGCAGCGATACGATGTCTTATACAGCTTCTGTTCTAAGCTTTATGTTTGAAAACCTTCATAAGCCAATAATTTTTACCGGTTCTCAACTGCCCATTGGAGATTTAAGAACCGATGCAAAGGAAAACTTAATTACCAGTATACAAATTGCGGGACTTCAGAAAAAAGGAGAGCCTGTAATTTCAGAAGTCGGCTTATATTTTGAATACAAACTCTACCGTGGGAACCGTACCACTAAAATAAATGCTGAGCATTTTCAGGCTTTCGCTTCTCCCAATTATACACCTTTGGCCGAATCTGGTGTTTATCTTTCGGTAAATGACGGTGTTTTATGGAAGTCTAGCCTTAAGCAAAAAACCAAACTTCATAAAAAACTGGATGATAATATACTCATACTTAAAATGTTTCCTGGTATAAGTGAAAGTACGGTAGAGCATATACTTTCGAAAAAAAGCCTGAAAGGGGTTATTCTTGAAACCTTTGGAAGCGGGAATGCCCCTAATGAAGCATGGTTTTTAAATATTCTAAAGAAAAAGATTGCTTCGGGGCTTCAAATAGTGAATGTGACGCAGTGCATCGCAGGAAGTGTGACTATGGGTCGATATGAAACCAGTATAGAGCTTAAAAAAATTGGGGTCATTTCAGGAAAAGACATAACAACAGAAGCTGCTGTTGGAAAAATGATGTATTTATTGGCAAAAGATTTATCCACGAATGTATTTAAAACTATATTTGAAACATCTTTAAGAGGAGAAATGACTTAAAAAATTAACGCGGCATGCTTGAAGATGTATTTTTTTTTTTGTTATTTGCCGCACCGTTTGACATTTGAATAGAGAGGTGGCCGAGTGGTCGAAGGCGCACGCCTGGAAAGTGTGTATACGCCACAAGCGTATCGAGGGTTCGAATCCCTTCCTCTCTGCTAAGTGTTTTATTTAAAAATTATTTTTATATTTACCCTTTAACTAATTAAATTAAGACAAACAGTAATGAAAAGATTATTTTCTATTTTGGTAATCGCTGCGATTATGGTACTTGGAGCCGTAAATCTTAATGCGGCAAACAGTGTTAATACATTGCCGGGTGCTACCGTAACTTTTGTGCAGCAGGATGAAGAAGCTGCAGCTGCTGATGAGGTAGGTGAAGAAGAAAGCGCCGGTTTTCATCAGGAATTAAAAAGACGTTTCATAGAAGGTGGTCCTGGATTTATGGGGATTGTACTTTTATGTCTGATTCTCGGACTGGCTATTGCGATTGAGAGGATTATCTTTTTGAACCTTTCTACAACAAATACCAAAAAACTAGCACAGGATGTTGAGGATGCTTTAAATAGTGGTGGTGTAGAAGCTGCTAAAGAAGTATGTAGAAACACAAGAGGTCCTGTTGCATCTATTTATTACCAGGGTCTTGATCGTGCAGATGAAAGTATCGAAGCTGCTGAAAAAGCTGTTGTGGCCTACGGAGGAGTGCAAATGGGACAGCTTGAGAAGAACGTTTCATGGGTTTCTTTATTTATTGCTTTGGCACCGATGCTTGGTTTCATGGGAACGGTAATTGGGATGATCCAGGCATTCGATAGAATTGAAGCTGCCGGAGATATGCAGCCATCGTTAGTTGCCGGAGGTATTAAAGTAGCGCTTTTAACAACTGTATTTGGTTTGATCGTTGCAATTATCCTTCAGATTTTCTACAACTACATCATCGCTAAAATTGACAGTATCGTTAATGATATGGAAGATGCTTCAATTTTATTAATTGATATGTTGGTAGATTACAAAAACAAAAAAAGAATTTAAGACCAAACTAAATTATGACCTTACATAAAATATTAAAATATTTGGCGCTGGTCATCGGCGTAATTGGCCTTATCCTTTTAGGTAGGATCATTATGGCAGGTGATGACGCTATAGATGCATCGGCCGATCTTCAATCCAGCCTGCTGGATCCATTCATGTGGGTTGCATACCTTGTATTAGCAGTAGTGTTAATACTGGTAATCATTTTTGTAATTGCCGGTCTGTTTAGAGGGAATATTAAAAACACGCTCATTTCTATAGGGGCTTTCGCGGTCATTGTTATTATCGCTTATCTTGTAACTGATGGGAACGAGATTGTATTGAAAGACGGGGACATTTTATCAGCCAGTGCATCGCATTGGGTTGGTGCAGGTCTTGTTACTTTCTATATACTCGCGGCAATTGCAGTGGGGGCAATGGTAATCTCAGGAGTGAGAAAATTAATAAAATAAATTATGGCTAGAAGAGCATCACCAGAAGTTAATGCAGGTTCCATGGCAGATATTGCTTTCCTGCTCTTGATCTTTTTCCTGGTTACTACAACCATTGAGACAGATAAGGGTATTAGCAGGAAGCTTCCGCCATGGCAGGATGAAGATGTAGAACCGCCTATCTTAAAAATGCGTAATGTTTTTGAAGTAATAGTTAACAGTAATAACGAATTACTTGTAGAAGACGAAAGCATGCAAATAGGTGAATTGCGCCAGGCGGCAATAAACTTCCTGGACAATGGAGGAGGAACTGGAGATGAGGCTTGTGATTTTTGTCAGGGCCCTGCAGATCCTGAACTTTCTGTAAATCCTCAAAAAGCTGTTATTTCCTTGCAGAATAACCGTGGTACGGAGTATGGAACATACATTGCTGTTCAGAATGAATTAGTGGCAGCGTATAATTTCCTAAGAAACAGAGAAGCTCAGCGTATTTATAATGTTAGCTTTAATGAAATGGAAGCGGCTTATTCCGATCCAAGGTATAACGGAGACAAAGAACAGTTAAAGGAAAGGATTGAAGTTATTAAAAACATGATCCCGCAGAAATTGTCCGAAGCCGAACCAAAGAAGAGCTAATTAGCTTTTTGAATTAAAAATTTAAATTTACTAATATGTCTAAATTTAAGAAGAAAAAAGGTGGGGAATTACCAGCGGTGAATACTGCTTCTTTACCGGATATTGTTTTTATGCTACTTTTCTTCTTCATGGTTGCTACGGTAATGCGTCAAAATACTTTGATGGTGCAAAATAAATTACCATTTGCAGACCAGGTGGAAAAGCTGGATAAAAAGGATCTTATCATGTATATCTATGCAGGGAAACCTAGTCAACGGTATCAACAACAATTTGGGAGCGAAGCCCGTATTCAGTTAAACGATAAATTTGCGGATGTTTCAGAAGTTCAGCAATTTATTTTTCAGGAGAGGGAATCCAAAAGGGAAGAATTAGTTCCATATTTGACCACAGCTCTTAAAGTTGATGAAGAAACAAACATGGGTCTTGTCTCAGATATTAAACAAGAACTACGAAAAGCAGAAGCCCTTAAAATTAATTATACTGTAATTCCGGGAGACGCAACTCAGAATCTGTAGTTAATTTGTATAATAACATATTTTAAAACATCCTGTTCAGGCTTTTGAACAGGATGTTTTTTTATATTTAGACTTAAATTCTTTTTTCATTCTGATGAAAATCAAATTTTTATTCTTCTTTTTTTTTCTTTTACTATGCGAGAAATCTTTTTCTCAGGAAGAAGAGCACCTTTTTATCAGTATTGGAGATACCATTCCTACAGTAACAGATAGTTTGTACAGGGAAGACCAGTTCTATTTTGGCTTTAGCTTTAATCTACTCACTAACACCTCAGAGTCGATTTCGCAATCTGGGTTTTCTGGTGGTGTTTACCTTGGGGCCATAAGGGATTTTCCTCTAAATGAACGTAGAAATATTGCTCTTGGTATTGGTTTGGGATGGTCATTAAATAGCTATGGACATAATCTTTTTATTGGCGAAAGCCAAAGTGGAGAGTCGATTTTCAGAAGTCTTGGCGACAATATTTCCTACGATACAAATCGGTTTACTACCCAGCTTGTAGAAGCACCAATAGAGTTTAGGTGGAGAACTTCTACCGCCACCAATTATAAATTTTGGAGGATTTACACCGGATTAAGGTTGGGTTACGTCTATCACTTAAAATCAAATTTTGTTCAGGAAGCGAACCGGGTAGTGCAGACAGACGTACCCGAATTTGATAGGTTTCGGTTGGGTGCAACCTTTACTTTTGGCTACAACACTTTCAATTTTCATTTTTACTACAACCTGAACTCATTTTTTAGTGACGCTTATATCCAGAATGAGGAAGTGGAGCTTTCTACACTTAAAATGGGACTCATGTTCTATATTTTATAACCAATAATTTACCATTATTAGTTGTGGTATAAATCCTATAAAAAATCCCAGGATTAGTTCCACAACAGTATGTGCTCTGTAAAGAAGCCGGGAAGATGCCGTGAGCCCCAGGGCGGTAAATAGGAACGCTATAGTATAAATAAGATTTATGTGAAAATGAACCCCAAGTGCCACAATAAACATTGTTAAGCCTGACAGTCCTACAAGATGTAAACTGACTTTTATACCGAAAATTGTCATTATAAAACAGGTCATCGTAGAGAGAAGAATACCTATAAAGTAAAAGTATAGAGCGGGATAATTATAAGAATTCAGCACCTGAAGAAGAATCATCAGGTTAAGCAGGATAAAAAAGAACAGCGGCCATTTCCTTTCATTTACATCGCTTAGAAAGAGAGAACTTGCCTTACCCAGATTCTTAAGGAGAAAATAGAATACAATAGGAATAAATAAAGTTATGATGGCTATAGCCATCAATTTAACTTTAATCAGCTCCATAGGAAAGAACCTCGGGGTGAGTATAAAGTAGAGGAGGCTTCCTGCAAATGGCATCCAAAGGGGGTGAAAGATATAGGAAGCACTTTTAAGGAGCAGTCTCATTAAATTTCTTTACGTAATCTGGCTACGGGAATATCCAGCTGCTCGCGGTATTTTGCTACTGTTCGGCGCGCTATTGGATAGCCTTTTTCTTTAAGAACTTTTGCCAGTTTTTCATCTGTAAGCGGCCTTTTTTTATCTTCTTCCTCTATGGACATTTCCAGGATTTTCTTGATTTCCCTTGTGGAAACATCTTCACCCTGGTCATTTTTCATAGATTCCGAAAAGAATTCCTTTATCAGTTTTGTACCGTAAGGAGTATCCACATACTTGCTGTTAGCCACCCGGGAAACAGTAGAAACATCCATTTCAATCTCATCGGCAATGTCTTTTAAGATCATTGGTCTAAGATTACGTTCATCGCCGGTAAGAAAGAATTCTTTCTGATAATTCATAATAGAACTCATCGTTACCATTAACGTCTGTTGCCGTTGCTTAATCGCCTCTATAAACCACTTGGCAGCGTCCAGTTTCTGCTTAATAAACATTACGGCATCTTTCTGCTCCCTGGTTTTTTTCTTTGATTCTTTGTAGCCTTTTAGCATATCGCTATAATCCCGGGAAACGTGCATCTCTGGCGCATTTCTTCCGTTAAGACTTAGCTCTAGTTCCCCATCCACAATTTTAATCGTAAAATCTGGAATAACGTGTTCTGCCATTCTTGTATTTCCTGAAAAAGCGCCGCCGGGTTTAGGATTCAAATGCTCGATAACCTCTATGGCATCCCGCAGTTGATCTTCAGAAATATCGTGTTTGGATAGTAATTTTGAATAGTGCTTCTTACTGAAGTGATCGAATGACTGTTCGAGAAGGTCGTAAGCAAGAGAAACTGCCTCTGTACTTTCTTTTCTCTTAAGCTGAATAAGAAGACATTCCTGTAAAGATCTCGCACCAACTCCCGCAGGATCCAGCCTTTGTACACGTAGCAGTACTTTTTCTACAGTCTCCTCATCTGTATAAACATTCTGGGTAAAGGCAAGATCATCTACAATATCCTGAATAGACCTGCGTATATAACCGCTTTCATCCACACTTCCCACAAGAAATTCTGCGATTTCATGTTCGGTGTCATTAAACCTGAAGGTGCTTAACTGTGTTTTTAAATGTTGTGTAAAAGAAGTTCCCGACGCATAAGGCACTTGCTTATCCTCATCGTCTGCACTGTAATTGTTGGCGTTTAGCCGGTAACTTGGTACTTCGTCATCACTTAAATATTCATCAACATTAAAATCTTCCAATGCTTCGTCATAATTGTCATCTTCAGTATCATTTTCATTAGAAAAATTATCCTCAAACTCATCTGCCGATTCTTCTCTGCCATCTTCGAGAGCCGGATTTTCCTCGATTTCCTGTTTTAGACGCTGTTCAAAGGCCTGGGTGGGCAATTGAATCAGTTTCATCAACTGGATCTGTTGTGGAGACAGTTTTTGAGATAATTTAAAATTTAATTGTTGCTTAAGCATAAAGTTCCTTTGGCTTTGTACAAAAATAAGAAAAACAAAGCTATACTTGCTTTGGCACAGTACATGTTTGTGGTAAATTTTTGTTAAGGAGACTTCGCTAAACCCTTTATTTTTAAGAATTTCTTCGGAAGCGGAAGTTCAAAAGTTAGCTTTTCCCCATTAATTGGATGTCGAAATTTTACGCCGGTTGCCGCTAAATACAGTCCTCTGAATTTATGCTGAATTTCTCCTCCATATTGATTATCCCCTATAATCGGAAAGCCATTTTCAGACAAATGAATCCTGATTTGATGTGTTCTTCCCGTTTCGGGAAACACTCTTAGAAGCGAGTACTCCAAATTGCCAATTCTGAAGTATTGCAGGGTCTCAATATGGGTCACCGCTGGTTTACCTTCTATCTCTGTATCGAAAATTGCCATTTTAGGGGCATGTCCTGTAGTGATTGCCAAGTACGTCTTTTCAATTTCCTTTTCCCGAAACATTTTCTGGATTTCCGTTAAGGCTGGCCTTGTTTTAGCACAAATAAGGAGTCCGCTGGTGGGATTATCGAGTCTGTGGGCAGGTAACGGAGCAGGAAGAGCAGTAATTTTATCTGAAATTTGCAAATTAAAGGGCAGCGCATTCTCTACAGTCTTAAAGTAATTGCCGCTGGTGGGAACTCCTGAAGGTTTGTCGATAATTGCCAAATCTTCATCTTCATATAAAACTTGCAGTTTTAAAGTGAAGGTTTTTTTTTGGCAATTATCGGCCTGTAATAATTCGATCTTCTGTCCCTCGGATATCCAATCAGAAGTGTTTGCGGGTTGGCCATCCAGCAGAATTTCTTTTCGTTTTATAGCTTTTTTAATTCCGCTTCGGGATGGAATGGTTTCAAAAATTAAAACAGCATATTCCTGTAACCTGATTTTTTCATCGATTGCAGGAACTATGTGTGTTTCTATGATTTTCATTGGTATGTTGTAGGGGATAATCCCTAAAAACAAACCTGACAGGTTTTAAAAACCTTTCAGGTTTTATTATGATTCAGGTTCTATGGCTTAAAATGGATTGTTCCAGCCATCCAGCGCTGCATTTACAGGGAAAACAACAAAGCGGATTATTACATACACGGCGAATAATAATCCGATAACTTCCAGAAAATTTAATGATTTGATTTTTTTAATCATCATCTGGTGATATTTAAATAAGATCAAGATAAAAATATTAATCCTTAAAAAGCAAGCCTCACAAATTTCGGAAACTGTGAGGCTATATTACTTCTTCAAAAAATGAAGTTTAGAACTCCGCATTTTGTGGTGTTCTCGGGAATGGAATTACATCGCGTATGTTGCTCATTCCTGTCACGAATAATACCAGTCGTTCAAAACCTAATCCAAATCCGCTATGTACGCAGGTACCGAATCTACGGGTATCGAGGTACCACCAAAGTTCTTTTTCGTCTATATCCAAGGCCTTCATTTTCTCCTGAAGTACATCCAAACGTTCTTCCCGTTGGGAACCACCCACAATTTCGCCAATTCCGGGGAAAAGGATGTCCATTGCCCTCACTGTTTTCCCATCTTCATTTAAACGCATATAAAACGCTTTAATATCAGCCGGATAATCAAACAAGATTACAGGAGATTTGAAATGTTTCTCTACAAGAAAACGCTCATGCTCACTTTGTAAGTCGGCGCCCCATTCTTCAATAATATAGTTAAATTTCTTCTTTTTGTTGGGCTTGGAATCTTTCAAAATATCAATAGCTTCAGTGTAGCTGACTCTTTTGAAGTTATTATCGATCACAAAATGAAGTTTCTCCAGCAAGCTCATTTCGCTGCGCTCTGCTTTTGGTTTAGCCTTGTCTTCATTGGAAAGTCGCTGATCCAAAAATTCGAGATCGTCCTTACAATGTTCAAGAACGTAATTTAATACGTATTTAATAAAATCTTCAGCAAGATCCATATTTCCATCCAGGTCGCAAAAAGCAACTTCGGGTTCTATCATCCAGAACTCGGCGAGATGGCGGGAAGTGTTGGAATTTTCAGCCCTAAAAGTAGGTCCGAAGGTGTAAATCTGACCCAAGCCCATTGCGAATGTTTCCCCTTCTAACTGTCCGGAAACCGTTAAATTGGTTTCTTTTCCGAAAAAATCTTTTTTATAATCAATGGAACCATCCTCATTTTTCGGCGGATTCTCAAGATCAAAATTGGTGACTTTAAACATTTCACCGGCACCTTCAGCATCACTTCCTGTAATAATTGGCGTATTTACGTAATGAAAGTTGTTATTCTGAAAATAGCTGTGTACCGCAAAAGACAGTTTTGATCGCACTCTCATAACCGCACCAAAAGTATTGGTGCGCACTCTCAAATGCGCCTGTTCACGTAGCTTTTCAAGGCTGTGGCGTTTTGGTGAAAGTATAGTAAGTTTTACTTCTTCGGGATTTGCGTCTCCGTAGATTTCAACTTCGTTCACTTCAATTTCTACCCGTTGCTGGCTTCCGGCGCTTTCTTTTAAAGTACCTTTTACCCCAATGGCAGCACCTATAGTTATTCTTTTCAGAATTTCCTCATCGGTATTTTCAAAATCTATAACGCACTGCAGGTTGTTAATGGTCGAGCCATCGTTTAGCGCAATAAAGCGATTACTTCTAAAGGAGCGTACCCATCCCTTTACCTGAAATTCCTGTAAAAACTGATTGCTGTCCAGTAATTCAGCAACTTTTGCCTGTGTCATTTAGTTAGATTTAGATAGAAACAAAGATAATTTTTCCGTTGGTGCCTGCAAAGCTTTGATTTTTAATATTTGTTGTTATTCTCCTCGCGCGTAATTTCCTCATCATCTTCAGAACTTTCAATAATTTTTATTGCCGGTTCTTTCATGATTTCTTTGTTGGCGATGCTTCTTTCCAAAGAAAGCAGCAAAGACGGAAGCAGGAGCAGGTTTGCCAGCATAGCGAACAATAAAGTGGCCGATACCAGTCCTCCTAGAGCCACAGTGCCACCAAAACTACTGATCATAAATACTGAAAAACCAAAGAACAGCACGATAGATGTGTAGAACATACTTACACCGGTTTCTTTTAACGCTGCATAAACCGACCTCTTAATTTTCCAATTATTGGCCTTTAGTTCCTGCCGGTATTTAGCGAGGAAGTGTATCGTATCATCTACAGAAATCCCAAACGCGATACTAAAAACCAATATTGTTGAAGGTTTTATAGGAACTCCGAGAAAGCCCATCATTCCTGCTGTAACCAACAACGGCAGAAGATTTGGAACTAATGAAATAAGAATCATCCGGAAGGATCTAAACATCCAGGCCATTAGAAGTGCAATTAGGAAAATTGCAAGTGAAAGCGAAAGGATCAGGTTTTTTACCAGGTAATTCGTTCCTTTCTGGAAGATTAGCGCTTTTCCGGTAAGGGAAACATTGTAACGGTCTTCCGGAAATAATTTATGGATCTGCGGCCAGAGGTCTTCTTCAATTTCTTCCATTTCCTCGGTACCAATGTCTTTCATAAAAGTGGTAATACGTGCATATTGCCCTGTGGAATCTACATACGAACTCAATAAATTATCTGTAGAAGACATTCCCTTCGCATAAGGCATGATAAAGTTTTGCTCCTGGGAAGATGGCAACTGGTAATATTTTGGATTGCCGTTATAATAAGCTTGCTTTGAATACTTTACCAAACGGACTACAGAAAGCGGTTGCGAAAGTTCAGGAACTTCAGCAATAATACTTTCAAGGTTTTCCATTCTTTTTAAAGTGGAAAGTTTCATCACGCCCTGTTGTCGCTGCGTATCGATATAAATTTCCAAAGGCATTATTCCGTCAAACTCTTCTTCAAAAAATTTAATATCCTGAAAAAATTCGGCTTCCTGGGGCATGTCTTCCAGTAAACTTCCGGAAATTTTTATGTTGTAAATGCCAACAATACTGGCGGTAAGAAGTACTATAGATACGATGTAAATGGTGATCCTGCGGTGTCTTACCATGTTTTCCATCCAACCTACAAAGCCGCCAATCCAGCGCTTGTTAAGGTGCTTAAGGTGTTTTTCTTTTGGCAAAGACATGTAACTGTAAATAATCGGGATCACCAGCAGGCAGAGAAGGAAAAGTGCTAGAATGTTAATCGAAGCTACAACACCAAATTCGCGTAGCAAGGTACTGTCGGTTAAAATGAAAGTCGCAAATCCTGAAGCTGTGGTAACATTAGTTAATAGAGTAGCGTTTCCCACTTTTGTAATCACCCGCTGCAGGGATTTCGCCTGATTTCCGTGCTTTTTAATTTCCTGCTGATATTTGTTAATCAGGAAAATACAGTTCGGAATTCCAATAACAATGATTAATGGCGGTATAATCGCTGTGAGGATGGTGATTTCATAATGAAGCAGACCAATTACTCCAAACGCCCACATTACTCCAATACAAACTGTGATCATGGAGATTACGGTAGCCCTAATAGAGCGGAAGAAGAAAAAGAAAATCAGAGAGGTGACCAGTAGCGCGGCCAGCAGGAACATGCTTATTTCATCAATGATATTCTGAGAATTAAGCGTTCTTATATAAGGCATTCCCGAAACCCTTATGTCCAGATTGTATTCTTCGTCAAATTTTTCCAGTAGTGGGGTGAGTTCTTCAAGAACAAAAGTTTTCCGGTCTTCAGAATTTACGATGTCCCTGTTGATATAAAGTGCAGATTGAACTGTATTGGAGTTTGCACTATAAACCAGATTTTCATAAAACGGAAGCCGGTTAAATAATTCATCCTCATATTCCTGCAGCTGTTCCTCGTTAGGTTTTTCCTCTTCAATAAAAGGAACCATCTCGAACCTGTTAGGGTCATTAAATTTTTCTAGTGTTTGAAGGTTCCCTAGTGAGAGTACATAATCCACTTCAGGAAAAGTTTGAAGACTGTCGTTTAATTTTGTCCACGCCTGAAATTTTTCTGGAGTAAATAGCGTAGAATCTTTAACGGCAATTACAATTAAATTGCCCTCTTCCCCAAATTTTTCGAGAAAGTCGTTATAAACCTGATTTATAGGGTGATCGTCTGGCAGCAGATTGGCTTCAGTATAAGAAAAGCGCATATTCTTCCACTGTGTGGCCAGTGCGACGGTAATCGCGAGTATAATAAAAATTATAATGAGCCTGTTTCGTAGAATAAGCCGTGCCACGGAATTCCAGAAACCAAAGCTGAATAATTTAGACATGGTAAATTTTTAAAGGACGGCAAAGTTAGAAAAACCTTAGTTAATTCCTCAGTTTTAAGGGAGTAAAGTGCACGTTTAAAGCGGTAACTGGAAAGTAAATTTAAAGGAAAAATTTTCCCTGAATTCCGGAAGGTGATACGCACCAAATCTATACGCCGCACTCAATCCAAACCCAAAGAGAAGATTGTTAAGTTCCACGCCGGCTTCAGAATAGCCGTGCTTCAGCGTATTAAATTCTGCATAAGGATGTTTGTCTTTTTCTTTAAAATCTCCAATGGCATACCTCGAAAACAATACCAGTGCTGGTTTAAAACCGCGAGTGATGTAGAAAGGTCTTAGTTGATGCCTTATGTGAAACATTGCCTGTTTGTCGCTGAAGAATTCGTTAAAATACATGGTTTCAAAAGCAGTGCGCCCGGCAACAGAAAATCTATTGAGGATCCTCGGTTCATTTACGTTATTGGGGGAAGCGTGGAAAACGTGCGTAAGCGGAAGATCACCAAAAGCGTAATTAGCTTCAAAAATAAATTCTGTCCTGGACTGGTCAAGCTGGCTTATTTCATGCTCTACCATAAAACCTGCTCTTGTAAAACTAAAATCGCCACCTGCAATTCCTTCTACAGCCTGTGAAATTTGGGCGGTGAATCGTGGAAAACCTCTTTCCAGCATTACATTTTCTTCAGGAGTATGTAGAAATCTGCTAAAAGGTCGCCATAAAATGGAAAAAGTAATTTCGGTAACATCATATTCAGAATAAAGTTGTCCGTTATGCAAATAGGTGTAGTCAAAGCTCCCGTTCATTGAAATACGGCTATTGCTCAATTGTAATTCTGAAGTGGTGTAAGCATTAAATCTATGCTCCAGTCCCGTACTTAAGGTTCTATGGTTAAAATAAGAGGCAATATTTCCAAATCGGGGTCTGAAAAGCGAGAATAAATCCACTCTTTTGCGATATTGAAATTCACCAAACTCCAGGATATCATCTGTATAATCGATATTTAAATTGGTTCCTGAAGATTTGTTAAGGTAAATTTGTGTCCCAATATTATATTTAAATTCTTTGTCCCTTAAACCGTAAGCACCGTACCCGTGAAGGTTAAAATGTTCTGAAAACCTGTCGTTTGTCCTGCCTCCCACTCCCAGCCGCCAGCCTTCATGGCCATTAGATCTATAAAAATTACCGATGTCAAAATTCCAGAAACCTAAGGGATAGTTGCCATTTCCAAGGGCCTGTTTTACCTCAATACGGCGCTCAATATTATCAGCTTTTATGATGCTATCTACATATTGAGCGGCATTTTCATCCCGATAGGTGTAGGGTTCCTGCCGGTTGGCTTTCCAGAATGTTTCGGGCTGTTCATTAACCCCGTTAGGTACTTCTATACTTGCAGGATGCTGTTTTAGATCTTCAGGACTATCAAAAACAACATCATAATTTGAAGAAGTGGAAGAGAGGATAGCGTCCGGACTCACTTTTCCGGAGCCAAGAACCCTGTTAATAATATTGTCGCTCCTCTGGAGTGTTCCAACAGAAATCCCCCCGCCAAAAACTGAAATGTCTTTAGTTCCTGTACCGGGTTCTATCTCTGTCGTTTGCCTTTCCGGAAACCAGATATCAGCTTCTTCGTAATAATGGTAATAATGATTGACCTCCAGTTTAATAGCACCCAATAATTGTGCTTTTGCGCGCTGTATCGCATAACTGGCGGTATCCAAATATAGAATCCCTTCCAGACCAGCAACCTTTTTTTCACGTTTTGGCGCAAAATAAATTACGTAGGCAGGTCTGTCTTCAGTGGTGGTGTCAATAATTTTGTAAGTATAATTTCTTAGGGCTTTATCTGCAAGAGGTCCTGCATAATCTGTTTGAAAAAGTTGATAGTCTTTTTTATATAATGAATAAGGGTTGGCTTCCAGCGAAAGCATTTCGTAAACCGGTTCCTTAAATCCTGCAGTTTTCAGGCCCAGGACTGTCTCTGTCCTTCCTTTTTTACTTTGAAAATCTGTTTTTGATATTTTTTCTGAAAGATAAGCCCTGGCGGTGTTAATAATGGTTTCAATTTCAATATTTGTAGTGTCGGTGTCCAGGTTTACTGCATCAGACTGGTTGTCGATAAGAAATTTGGTGTAGGTTTTATGCTGAAAAGCTTCAAGTGCCCGCTCGGGATCGTTCTTTTCTTTGGCTGCAATTGCCTTTTTAATAATAGCATTTGCCGGGTTTTCTTCGGAAGAAATCATTACCGCGTCAAGGCTGGTTATTGAAGGTTGCAGCTTCACCACAACGTATTCCATCTCACCTGAAATATCCACATTCTTGTTATAGAAACCCACATAGGATATTTTTAGCTGAATTTGATCCTCTTCATAAGTTATTTCAAAAGAACCATCGATGTTTGTCATCATTTGGCCTTCTTCTCCATAATTTATAGTGGCGTAGGGGAGAGGTTCGCCGTTTTCTGCACTAATTATTCGTCCTGAAATCTCATTTTGCGCCATTATGCTGGCAAAAGAGAACGAAAACAGGAGAAAAAGCAGAAACTTTTGCATGAAGAGATTTTTAATCGGAAGATAGTATAAATCTTCAGTAGCTGTTAAAATAAAAATTGCCAAATTAAGGCTCCCAAAGAGGTAGGCTAAATTTGGCAATTATCGATAATGAGTGATTATGATCACTAGATAGTCATAATTTCTTTTTCTTTTACTACTAAAATTGAGTCGATTTTTTCGATGTGCTCGTCAGTTAAAGTCTGTACATCTGCTTCAGCACTTTTACGTAAATCTTCAGAAATATCTAATTTTTTAAGGTCGTTGTTTGCAGATTTCCTGTCGTTTCTCACTCCAATCTTAGCATCTTCGGCTTCGGCTTTAGCTTGTTTTACAAGTTGTGTACGGCGCTCCTCGGTTAAAGGCGGTACGTTTATAATCACACTTTCCCCGTTGTTCATAGGATTAAAACCAAGATTGGCCTGCATGATTCCTTTTTCAATTTCCGGGATAAGTTTCTTTTCAAAAGGCTGAACAGAAATAGTACGCGCATCTGGTGTAGAAACGTTTGCTACCTGGTTTAGAGGGGTTTTTGCACCGTAATATTCTACAAGCACACCTCCCAGCATTGCGGGATTTGCTTTACCTGCACGAATATTTAGTAACTGCTTTTTAAGGTGCTCAATGGCGTTGTCCATTGCTTCTTTAGTACTATCTATAATAAAATCGAGTTCGTCTTCCATTTTAGTAAACTTTTATCTTTCAGGTAATTTATATATTAACTTTAGTGCCTATTTGTTCGCCGGTAGCTACTCTAATTAAATTTCCGGGTGTGTTCATGTCGAACACAATTATAGGTAGTTCGTTTTCATGACTAAGAGTAAAGGCAGTGGTATCCATTACTTTTAATCCTTTTTTAATGACATCTTCAAAAGAAATAAAATCGAATTTGGTAGCTTTTTTATCCTTTTCAGGATCTGCAGTATATATACCGTCAACCCTTGTTCCTTTCAGAATAATATCAGCATGAATTTCTATAGCTCGTAAAACTGCTGCAGAATCTGTAGTGAAATAAGGATTTCCGGTTCCCCCGCCAAAAATAACCACTCTTCCTTTTTCCAGATGCCTGATGGCTTTCCTTCGGATAAAAGGCTCTGCGACTTCATTAATCTTTATGGCAGATTGTAACCTGGTCTGGATTCCTGCATCTTCCAGTGCACTTTGAAGCGCCAAGCCGTTTATAACCGTTGCAAGCATACCCATGTGGTCGCCCTGTACACGGTCCATTCCTTTACTGGCGCCGGCAACACCTCTAAAAATATTTCCTCCACCAATTACAATTGCTACTTCTATTCCTTTTTCAGTAACCGATTTAATTTCTTCGGCATATTCTGCCAGCCTTTTAGGATCTATGCCATATTGGCGTTCTCCCATTAAAGCTTCTCCAGATAATTTTAGAAGTATTCTATTGTATTGCATAGTGAAAGATATAAATATTCGTGCAAATATAGATAATATCTTAGTTTGAGAAATAACATATATAAAAGGAATCTTGCTTCGGAAGAATATTTTATATGAAATTGAGTGACTTTATAGACCCTTTGTAACATAGCGGCTGCTGCCGTATGTATTGGCCGGGTTTTTGCTATCTTTGATTGGATTTAAAAATCATAAAAACGATGTTTGGATATTATATAATTGCTGGTTTAATATTTATTGTGAGCATGTATGTGAGCAATAAATTGAAGAGTAAATTTAAAAAATACTCAAAGGTTCATCTGCAAAATGGGATGAGCGGAAAAGAAATTGCCGAAAGGATGTTACATGATAATGGTATTCATGATGTAAAGGTAATTTCAACTCCGGGAATGTTAACAGACCATTATAACCCGGCAAAGAAAACAATTAATTTAAGTGAGGGTGTATATACACAACGTAACGCGGCAGCTGCTGCAGTTGCGGCTCACGAATGTGGTCACGCTGTGCAACATGCCAATGCCTATGGCTGGCTTAAAATGAGAAGTCAGTTAGTGCCGGTGGTGAGCATTGCATCCAGGTTTTCGCAATGGGTGATCTTTGGTGGATTAATGCTTATGGCTACCACTGCGCTGGGAAGTACTATTCTATTTATTGGTATCATTATGTTTGGTATGGGAACATTATTTAGCTTTGTTACATTACCTGTAGAGTATGATGCCAGTAAGAGGGCACTTGTATGGCTGGAAAACGAAAATATGTTAAGTCCTCAGGAACACGATGCAGCAGAAGATTCACTTAAATGGGCTGCAAGAACTTATGTGGTTGCTGCGGTTGGTTCTCTGGCTACCCTTCTATACTTCCTGAGTATTTATATGGGAAGAGATTAAGAAATAAATTAGTTTTTACGATAGAAAGAAACCGTCTCATTTATTAAATGAGACGGTTTTTATTTTTCAACGTA
>NZ_JAVRHM010000030.1:0-33280 GCF_031846525.1 Autumnicola patrickiae | reverse complement strand
AAAACCGACAAGGACAAAGGTGTACGCCTTCGAGTGGAGCGGGAAGAAAATGACAAAGAAATGACAACCACTAAGGTCTCGTTTGCTTAACCCTAAAACAGTTAATCTATATGAAAGAAACAAAGCGTCATCAGGCAGAGTATAGGGAAGCAGAGGAGCGTAAACCTCCTTCCGCCAAAGTCATACATGATGCTATCTTTAAAGAAGCAATCTCAGAACTTTCCCGTTCATCCTCGGCATTGTTCTGGTCAGGTTTTGCTGCAGGATTATCTATGGGATTTTCTAAGGACAAGAGAACTCCCAGATAAGATCATTAAAGCGCAGCGTAGGGAGATTATGGAAATGCAATGGCTGATAAATGACATAAGAGAAAACGGTATAGTAGAAACAGAGGAAGAAAAAAAGGAACGCCCGGTTCCAGATTTTGAAGGTTGGATCGAGAAAGAGACCATAGATCTGGAGGAATAAAAAAAACTGGTGTTAAATCTGCAACTCTTCTAAAACCACGATTGTAACTTTAGATGAGAATCTCCAGCTCCTTGTGGGGCGAAGAGGTGACTAATTTTTAAAACTAACTTTTTGTGAAAATAGCCAATTCATTTTTTGCAGTTATTTTTTTTGTTTCTGCCTTTGTACAACACAACGATCCGGACCCATTTTTCTGGATGTCAATATATGGCTACGGGGCACTGGTCTGTATTCTGGCTATTTTCCGGAAGGATAGTAAAATTTTACATTATGCAGGTCTGGCCGTTTTCGTTTCTTACGCTATTTACTTATTCTTTGCTCCCAATGGCGTCTACACCTGGTTCAGCTTGCATTCCGCGGAAAATATCACCGGTTCCATGTCTGATGATAAGCCCTGGATAGAAGCCACCAGGGAATTTTTCGGATTGCTCATCCTAAGTTTTGCACATATTCTCAACCTGCTTTTTCGAAAGTCACTCATAAATAAAAGAACCTAAATCCTGATCGATGAATACAAAATTACTTTTTGGAATCCTTTTTAGCCTTTTCACCTTCTTCTTAGACGCACAGGAATTAAGCACTTTACAAGGAAAAGTGATTTCAGATTCTTTTGAGCCCTTAGCAAATGTTGAGATAAGGTTATTGAATACCTCTTTTCAAACCCGTACTGGATTCGATGGAAATTTTTCTCTTCAGGAAATACCCTATGGCTCGTATGTTATGAGTATTCGAAAATCAGGGTTTTCAGAAACTATACGAGAAATTACCGTCGATTCAGCAATAATTGAACTTGAGGTGGTTTTAGGTTCTGAAGGAGAACGCCTCGGGGAAGTAGTTGTAACTGCTCAAAAAAGGGAAGAAATGATCCAGGAGATCCCCCTTAGCATAACCAGTCTTTCTTCCGACAACATAAAGCAAAGTCAGATCCAAAATACAAATGATTTAACTGCTATAGCACCAAACCTTTACGCAAGTGATCCCGGTGACCGTAGGACTATAACCTCAATAAGAGGTGTTGTATCTACTTCTTATGATCCGGCAGTTGCAACTTATATTGACGGTGTTAACCAGTATAACCTCGATACCTATATCACTCAGTTTTTCGACATTGAAAGGATAGAAGTTTTACGGGGACCACAAGGAACTCTGTACGGAAGAAATGCTATGGGCGGGGTTATCAATATTATAACTAAAAAACCCGAAGATGAAACGACTGTTTTTGGAGAGGCCACAGTGGGCAATTATAATCAACAGCGCTATATGGCAGGATTCAGGACTCCTTTAGGAGAGAAATTTTATTTTGGAGCGGCCGGGCTTTATGAGGAAAGAGATGGATTTTACACCAATGAGTTCACCGGTTCGAGTTATGATGATCAATATAATTTCTCAGGAAATTACTACCTAAAGTACCTCTTTAGCGCCACCTGGGATGCAACTGTAAACGTTAAACATTTTAACGCTGAAAATAAAGGAGCTTTCCCATTGAACATGGGAATTGAGGCCGCTTTTGAAGATCCCTATACATTAAATCAAAATGAGATTTCCACCATGAAGGACAATACTTTTAATACTTCTTTGGTGATTGATCATAAAGGAAAAAACCTCAATTTTAGTTCTCAAACTGCTTATCAACAGAATTACAGGTATTACCAAACTCCTATCGATGCCGATTTTTCCCCTTTAGATGCTTTGTCCATCATTAATGACTATGGAAAAGACTGGAATACAGTAAAAGTGGCGACACAGGAATTTAGATTCTCTTCTTCCAATAGCCCCGGCAGTGGTCTTGAATGGACGGCAGGAACTTATATGTTCTACCAGGAAAGTCCGGTAAAGCAAGCAACCCATTTTGGGGAAGATGCTGCACTCATAGGATCTGAACAAACAAACTTTTCTCTTATCAATACCACCGAATCAACAGGTAAAGGGATTGCCTTTTTTGGGCAGCTAAATTACCAGGTGACAGATGATCTGGGCGTTATAGCAGGCATAAGATATGATAATGAATACAAGAAGCAATCGGTTTTGGGAGAATACCAGCTGGATTCTGATACCGAACCACAATTTGAGTATCAACCTGACTCTACTGCCACAGCAAATTTCAATGCTTTTTCACCTAAAATCGGCTTAACTTATGACCTTTCAGAAGAAAACCTCATCTTCCTTACCTACAGTCGTGGGTTCCGGGCCGGCGGACTTACTCCTCTGAGTTCCGACCCTTCCCAGCCACCTTTATTTGAATATCAACCAGAGTTCAGTAACAATTACGAATTAGGAACAAAAAATTCATTTTTGGAAAATAAGCTGCTTGTAAATGCAACTCTGTTTTATACGGAAGTGACAGACGTCCAGGTGCCCACCTTAATATTGCCAGATGCAGTCATTGTTACCCGCAACACCGGAAGCCTTACCAGCAAAGGTTTTGAAGTAGAACTTCGTGCTTTGCTTACCCGTGGCCTTGAATTTAGTTATAACCTTGGTTTTACTGATGCCAGTTATGAATCGCTTCTTATAGCACAGGATGGAAATGAGGTAAACCTGCAGGAAAATAAACAAATCTATACCCCCGAGGTAACTTCTATGTTCGCCCTCCAATATAATTCAAATCTCGGATTTGGTAGTAACTGGAATTTTAGCGCCCGTGCAGAATGGAAATATCTTGGAGAACAATATTTTGATCTTGCTAATAATCTAAGGCAGGAGCCATATAACTTATACAATGGAAACTTGGGACTCTCATATAAAAATGTTGAACTAATGATATGGGGACGTAACATTTTTGACACCCGGTACATCAGTTATGGGTATAATTTTGGTGCAGTTCACCTCGGAAATCCTGCTACTATGGGAGTGACTATTTTTTTAGAGATGTAATTGAAGAAGAACACTTAAAATCATCACTATTGCCCTGCTATAGATTCAAGACTGCTTCGCTACAAGAAATAATTAAAATACGAATAGCTAAAATCTCAAGTTATAAAGCGGGAAATCCATTAAGGAGATCCCGCTTTTAAAGAAGTTCACCGGACACTAATGATTCAAATTATAGGATACATCTTAACCCATTTTCCTATACTCATGAAAAAAGCGATGAGAATTTTGAAAATGCTTCTTTCAGCGACACCCTTTCCTTTTTAGAACCAGGGGCAAAAAATTATTTTGGGTTTCTTGAAGAGGAATGCATTTTAATTATTTTCCAATTACCGTCTATCTTTTTAAGAACAGAGGTCGCTACACCTTTTTTCTTTATGGTTTTTGATTCGCTGTTTTCGCTTGGTTTGGTGACAATTGTATAAATATAAGTTTCGGTGGTAAATGCATACGGTGCATCTACCTGCACGTCAATTTCATAATCTGAATATTCAAATTTACTGAAATGCCCCAATTCCGGACCTATATGATGTTCTATATAGTTTGCATACGAACCTTCGACACCGCCGGATTCAAAAATATTAGAGTCCTTGGCAAATAATTCAAATGTACCTTCGGTAGTTAGATTCTGCATAGCGTTCTTGTAATTTTTCATTACGTTTTTTACAGCCTCCTTTTCTGTATCCATATTTTGGCTGTAGATTCGTCCGGTTGAAAAAAGCACCAGAATTAGAATTGTTGATAGTTTAAATATTTTCATTAATTAGATTTTTAAAGGTTTTTAATAGTTAAAATCATTCCATACCTACATCGGGGTTATTTAATATTGTTTACAAATAAACCATTATTTTTAATATTAGAAATTGCAAGGAGGTAATTTTCAAAATCTCTTTCACACCTTTATTTAATTTGTTTAAGATTTTAACAAAGCCAGAATCTTCCAAACATCTTCGAAATAGCATTCTCGATTGTCATTTATTTAAATGTATCGCAATTCATTTGCCAGAAACCATCTTAAAAACCTTACCAGTGTTACCTACAGGTCCATCTTCATCGGTGGTAAGAAGGAACATCTCTCCCTCCTTATTCTGGCCAAAAGACAGCAAATAATGGCCGATTGAAGTAGAGTTGGTTTGAGCAATTTTCAGCTCTTGAAAATCCCACATTCCCGTTTCTTTTGGAGTTGAAACGAACACTGCTCCCGCCGGTTTTCCATGATGCTGTGTCCAGGCACCAAAAATGTATTTCCCGTCCATATTTTTAAGATCTTCACCCCTGTAAACATAACCCCCTATTACCACCACAGCTTTTCCGCCGTCATCGACGCTGCCTTGTTTAAGTTCAATTACCGGATCAATTAATGGATTACCCATTTTATCTTCCTTTGGACAATCTTCTCTTTCCTTATCATTATTGTAGGCATTAAAACAATGCGTTCCTTCCTTTACACTCCAGCCATAGTTCCCGCCTTTTGTGATCACACTTATTTCTTCCCAAAGTACCTGTCCCGCATCTCCGGCGATGAGATCATTGTTCCCCTTCATGTCAAAGGAAAACCGGTATGGGTTTCTAAGCCCATAGGCATAGATCTCGTCCATTCCCTCCTTATCTACAAAGGGATTATCATCAGGAATATCATAAGGAGCATCTCCATTCACATCAATTCTCAGGATACTACCCAGCAGGTTCTGCTTCACATCCTGTCCATTTCCACCGGCATTTTCCCCATACCAATCGGGTACATGACCCATATCAATATCGTTTGCTCCTCCTCCATCACCAAGGGCAATGTAGAGGTAATTGTCAGGTCCGAAGGCCAAAGTCCCTGCATTGTGATTATCCTGTGGCTGATCGACCTTCATAATGATCTTTTCTGAAGCTTTGTCAGCCATATTAGGGTTATCCGGAGAGACCCTGAATTCTGAAATGTGGCTGGTATGATCCCAGTTCTCGGGACCATTTTGACTAAGGGGTGCACTATAATAGACAAAGAACCTGCCATTTTCCCTGTAATCGGGGTGAAAAGCAAGTCCTAACAAACCCCGTTCTTCATGGGCATCTTTTAGTTCAACTATCTTGTTTTTCAGATTTAAAAATGGCTCTTCCAAAAGACCTTTTTGGGGAGTATGGATTCGGATCACCCCTACCTGATCAACAATGAAATATCTTCCAGATTCATCGGGAGATTCAACAAATGCCACAGGGGAAACCAGATTATCTGCTATAACCTCCAGTCCTACCAATTCCTGTGAAAAAGTTGCGAAGGAAACAGTTAATAAGCAGGTTAAGGAGAGAAAGAATCTAATTTTCATAATGGTATATTTTACGTGGAATTTTTTGTTATCAATCTGATAGTAAGATACACAAAACCATATATTGCATTGGTTAATAGCCTGTTAAAAGACTTATTTATAGAAAAGGACAAACTACTACCTATCCATATGGGTTACAAGAGGTTTATTGCTTAAATTGAAAAACTTTCGGATGGTTGTGATTTAAATCTAATGAGATTTTCCCAATGCCACCAAAATGAAAAGCAAATGACATATAACAGAAGTAATAATCCTTTTGCCATCTTAGCAGGAGCAGAGAAAGTGCAGCAGGAAAAGTTTACTTTAAAATTAATTAAACTGGGAGAGCAGGATCAGGTTTATTTTGAAGAATTGGCAGAAGTATTGAGCTGGCTCTCCAACTGTAAACTATCGGCTTAAGATATGAAACAATTTATAAAAAATCCCGTAGTTTTCTGTAGTATTGTAATTTGAAATGGTAGGATGTGGGAGAAGAAAAGACGGAGAGAAAGGAGCTGGAACTTATGAAAAAGGCCAGGTTCGTAGTCTGGTTGACTATTGGCTACCTTATTCTTGATATTATCATCCTTTATTTCACTATGCAAAGCTCGCAGGCAATGAAGGCTGCCTGGATTGAAGATCTTCTTTACCTGATTCCTTCCATTTCCTTTTTAATTGCCTCAAAGATCGCTACCAAACCTGCCAGCAAAAATTTTAGGTTTGGTTATGATAGAGCATACACCATTGGTTTTCTTCTTAGTTCTTTTGCCCTTTTCACGATTGGGGTTTATCTATTGATTGAATCCCTTTTGAAATTGGTTAATCACGAGGTGGTGACTATTGGAACTACTTCAATCTTTGGTGAGACTATTTGGTTTGGCTGGTTAATGATATTGGCGATAGGATATAGCATTGTTCCTGTTTTTTTGATCGGGAAAGAGAAGCTGAAAATTTCCAAAAAGGTGAACATTCAAATTCTGTATGTCGATGCCAAAGGTCAAAAAGCTGATTGGCTAACTTCGGTCGCGACTATTTTCGGAATTGTAGGAATTGGATTTGGATTATGGTGGGCAGATGCGGTCGCAGCTATTGTCATTGCACTTGATATTCTTTCTGATGGTGTTAAAAGTCTCAAAGCGGCTACTTCAGAAGCGATGGATAGAACTCCACTCAATGCTTTTCTACAAAAAGAAGAACCTCTGGTGAAGAAGATAGAGGAACTAGTGCAAAATGAGGATTGGGTTAAGGATTCCCTGGTAAGATTTAGAAGATCGGGAAACAAGGTAACGGGGGAAATTCTGGTAATGTCCCAGACTGAAGAAAATTTGCAGGAAAATATCCATGAGCTTAAAGAAAAGATCACCAATTTTAACTGGCAAATTACAGAGGTGGTGGTATCACCGGTAAAAGAGTTTCCGGAGATATTCGATAAAAAAATATGATTTAAAAGATGGTCCAAAAAAGAAATACCGTAGCGATTTTATTTCTGTTCATAGTAATCTGCCTTTCATGTTTATCATCCTGTGATAATTATCCTCAAGATACCTATGGTACATTCGAAGAGGTAAAGGGAGGTACTTTATTAGTTGGTTATGCAGAAAATCCACCCTGGGTAATCGCTTCTGAACGGGAATTGGCTGGTATTGAAGTAGAACTGATCAAAGGTTTTGCAAAATCCATTAATGCTGAAATAGAATGGGTAAATAAAAACCAGCATTTACTTTTGGAAGAATTGGAACATAGAAATCTGCATTTTGTAATTTCCGGCTTAACCAAAAGTACCCCCTGGACGAGTAGAGTATCGGTAACCGGAAGTTTCCTGGAATACCAAGGGCAAAAGCATGTTATTGCGGTGCCGCCAGGAGAGCATCGGCTCCTGTTTGAACTGGAAGATTTCCTGAACGAAGAGGAAGGGGCAATCCCCGAACTGCTGAATCATTATACCGGTATTGAGTGGTATAATCTTGAAGATTAAGATGGGGTATTATCCATTAGCGGCAAATGCTACTAATAGCTTCCGTCCTGAGGGTGTAAAACAACTCCGTCTGAATGAAATCAAATACTAAAGTTTACACGTCACCTCTATTTTCAGAGCTGCTATTTTTGTAATTCCGATTTTTGACATAATTCCCCTCGCTGTCCTTCCTTTTTTTCTTTTGTTGCTGACTTTGCTCTCTAAGTTGTTCTTGGGTCTCGTCCTTCTTTTTACCACCACTTTGACTTCCACCAGGGTTTCCTCTTCCTTTGCTCTGGATTTCTTCGTTTTTCATCTCATTACTTTTTTATATATTGGTTATAAGTTACAAATTAAAAACTGCCTATAGCTTCTGTTTAGCTTTCTTTTAAGGAACAAATTTAGTTCTTTAGTACCTCCTCCACCTATCTCTGATAAACATGATTTCGAGTACTGGAAAGGTAGCTGCGTCGAAGGTCAAAGAACCTGCCGTTCTTTTTGTAATCGGGATGAAAAGCAAGTCCCAAAAGACCTCTTTCTTCCTGTGCATCTTTAAGAGGAACTATTAAAGAAGGTGCTTTTAGATTTGCAAATCCGGCAGCTCAACTCCTTCCATCGCCGTCAGATTAGACCGAATCGAGGAGGATTATGATGAACAATGTTAAAACAGATTTCATCCTTACTTCACCCAGAACATGAATTAATATCCAAATGAATCCAAAAAGGCCAATACTCCCATGCACAATAGCCACGATTTCGGTACATTTTTATGTCTAATGTCCCGGGAGAACTTGTAAACCCCGACAACGGCCGCAATGTAAAAGATTGTAAAACTATACCAATGCTTATGGTGTTGTTCAGTTGTCAACGCAAAAATAAGTATTAGAAGGATCCCTAAAACGGCAAAAGCACCGTGAGCAAAAACAATGGCTTTTGGCGGATGTTTTTTTTGCAAGATGCGTATTAAAAGGTAAGATCCAAGAAATTGCTGCATAGGTAATTAATGTTATTGCTGCAATGATCATTTTGTTTTATTTCTGAGGATTAATGTTTCTTTTATCGAGCGGGGAAAATGCAGGACCTTCGATGACCTCCCCATTTGGTTTAAACCTGCTTCCATGACAGGGACAGTCCCAGGTTTTCTCTTCATTGTTCCAGTTAACGATGCAATCCATATGAGTACAAACAGCAGATGCCGCGCAAAGTTTTCCGTCTTCGTTGCGATGCACCGCCCACTTCTCATCCTTCACTTCCACAATTTTACCTTCTCCCTTTTTTACTTCAGAGAACTTCTCTGCTTCTGCACTGCCGGGATAGTCTTTAAGATATTCTCCCAGAACGTTTAAATTCTCCTTCAAAAAAGGTTTTGCAGATTTGAGAGGAGTGAATCGTTTTGCTTTATAAATTTCTGCCCATTCATTATCTCTCCCAGTTAGCAGGTCTCTTAATATTAGAGCTGAGACTACTCCGTACGTCAGACCATCGGTGGAGAAACCGGTTGCTACATATATTCTATCATCTGTGCTTTCCCCTATGTATGGAAGCCCATCTGCAGGTTTGTAATGCTGCGCAGACCACCTATACGCTACTGCCTCAACATCATAGTACTTTCTTAGGTTCTTTTCGAGATCTTCAAAGTAATCCTTATCCTTATCTTCCTGCCCCACCTTATGGTGATAGCCAACAGTTATTAAGAACTTTCCTTCTTCAGTTTCATAAGTGCGCAGGGAGGGATGTGTTTTTGATTCGGCACTCCAGAAAATACCTTCTGGATAATCCCCGGATCGTAAGCGAGCCGCCAGAGCATATTCGCGGTGAGGGAAAAGGGTTGTATGAAGACCATAAACCCCTTTGGGTGTATGTGTGGCGAGAATGACTTTTGCAGCTTTTACTTTTGCGTTTGGCGTATGTAAAATGTGAGTTGCTCCTTTTTCAATTTGATGAACCGGAGTATTCTCATAAATCCTACAGTTGTTTTTTAGGTTTTGCGCCAACCCAGAGACAAAAGCTGCGGGGTTGAACTGAGCCTGGTTTTCAACTCTTATTCCCGATTTAATTGAGAACGGCAGCGAAGTTGATGTAATATCCTGTACTTCAAGACCAAATCTTTTCAGGGTTTCTTTTGTGGTCTTGATCATCTCTTCTTCTTCCCCTGTTTCGCTATATAAGATCCAAGGCTGTCGTTTAAAACTACATTTTATCTCGTGACGAAATACCAAATCCTCTATGAGATCAACCGCAGTTGTCCGAGATTCAGCCACTTTCCTGGCGGTATTGTCGTCAAACTTTGCCTGGATGTGATGCAGCCGGTTATCTACCATGGTGTATAAATTACCAGTAGAACCAGCGGTTGTGCCTCCACCCACGCTCATGCTTTCCAAAACTGCGACTTGAATACCTTCCTCAGCCAGGAGGTAAGCAGTAGTAATTCCGGTAATTCCACCCCCTACAATAGCAACCTCCACCTCTATATCTTTAGTCAAAGGGGTGGCCTTGGTATTAGAGGCTTTAGCTTTCCAAATTGATTCCGTCATGAGTTTTATATTTTTATATATTTTGGTATCGAATATTAGATATTTATTTTAATTTTTTTGATCCTGTTCCACGACCTGATGCCAGCTAAGATCCTCACTTCTCAGCAAGCTCTTCAGAATACCCCTACGCTCAACCAACTCTTGTGGGTTGAACTCAAATGAAGGCGAGGTAGGCTTAAATTACCCTTTCCCAAAGTTGAAAGTATTTAAGCCGTAAAAAAGTGCAGCTCGCAGTAATTTGTTATTCTGCCGCTACTGTTGGTAATAGACTCGGGGTTTGAGGAATAAAGAAATTCGATTAGTACATTTACTTTTAGGTAATGCTCTTTACTAAGAAGACCAGCAGAATTAGGTGACAAGGCAATCCTTCTTTTCCAGATTGGTCGAAATTTCCTGAAGTTCCCTATCCGTTAAATTCTGCCAGCTATTTATATATTCTTTCCTGTTAACCACCAGATTTACATTTAAAGCAGGTTCTAAAAGTTCAAAAGTAGCCATTAGAACAGAAAAGGGTCTATAGCCTGTTATTTGGACAGTTCTTCCTCTATAGGTAATTAATATAGTGGGAAATCTTGATATTCCTTTTATCTTAACCAATTCCAGATCTTCGCGAAAGAGATGGGAAGAGTCATCAGAAAAAAGGGAGTCTCGAAAACTTTTTTTGTTTAGCAGGTTTTTTTCTTCAAGTTCCCCTGCAATGTCCATAATCACATCAATGTTACCTATGTTCTTCTTATAGATCATTACTGCTTCCCTTAGTTTACGGAGCATGGCTTCCCCGGCAATCGAAGATTGTTGTTCGGCTGCTTTTACTGCCATACAAGAAAGATAAGAAGTATCCACAGGATTTTTCACCCACATATGTTCATCAATAGGTTGACCCGAAAGATGTTTGGCTTCAACCCAGAGTGGGCCCATTTGAGAAGGTTTGCTGATGTTATTCAGGTGGTCAGAGAAATGTTCCCAATCCCTCAGGAGCCCTCCCATAACATACCTTATTTTTAAGCGATCCTTAAGCAGGTAACGCAGTTTTCGCATTTGTGGTTCCAATCCCCAACTCCAACAACACAATGGATCTGTATAATACTCAAGATAAAATTTGTCCATATATTTTCTAGCCAAAACCGGAATAAATCCGGCTTTTCATTTTTTGGTTTTTAGTACTTGCTCCACTGCATTTCTCCCTTGTCCGGTAAAGCTTTTTCAATTTCCTTTGCCTTCTTTTTACTTAGTTCTTTATTTTTTTTATCTACCTCTTTTTGGGTTCTGGAAGAGGTCTGTTCCCCGTCTACCATCCCCTTGGTCCTCTTTACATGTTCAATAGGGTCAGAAATATATTCCCAGGTTTCTCCCAGTTCCGGACTTTTTCCTTCGTTCCATGGTCCACGAACATCTTCTCCATTTGAAAGATTAAAATATTTGTTACTGTAACGTGGATCACTTTGCAGAACTCCCGGAGGGAAGTTTGGCTCTATGGTTTCCAGAGCCGCCTGGAACATTTGGAAATGTGCCACTTCCCTGGTCATAAGAAATCTTAAAGTTTCTTTTACATGAGGATCATTGGTGTGCTGTAAAAGGTATTCATATACTATTTTTGCACGGGATTCTGCCGCTATATTGGACCGAAGATCTACAGTTAGATCTCCGTTGGCAGTTACGTAAGCCGAAGTCCAGGGATTTCCATTACTATCAGTTAAAGTTGGTCCACCTCCGGAAAGATTAAAAAACTGTGGATTCACCATTGCCTGGTGGATAAACTCCTCTTTTGACGCCGTCCCCTGCATTAGAGGCATAATTTCCGATTCGTCTGCGGCATCTTTAAGACTTCCATGCACCCCTTTTAATAGCATTTGAATAGTTGCTCCAACTATTTCCAGGTGACTGAACTCCTCTGTAGCAATATCCATCAGAAGATCATATTTATCTGGATGTACCTTCTTAGCGGCAAAGGCCTGAGTAAAGTACTGAAGAGCAGCTTTTAATTCTCCGTTAGCACCACCGAACTGTTCTAAAAGAAGAGTGGCAAAGGCAGGATCTGGTTTTGAAACTCTGGCGTTAAATTGTAATTCCTTCACGTGATAAAACATAGTAAATTGGTTTTAGTTAATATCTAAGGAGGGATCAATACCTAAGATAAAAGGAGAAAATAAAAATGTCCGTTAATTAAACACTAAACTAATGTTATCATTTTCACAACCTCTATAAATAATTATTTCTGATGCTCCACCAAAAGGTCCTAAATTTTTCATTGTTATACCGTTCTCACCAGTAGCTTTCCACATCTGTTGAAATTATATTCTTTCTCTCAGTTCTTTTTCTGATAACCGGAACCTTCTCTTAGGCTTACTGTTCGGTTAAAAATTAAATTATCCCTCCGACTTTCTTTGTCTACAACAAAATAGCCTGTACGCAGGAACTGTAAATGCTCTCCTGATTGTACTTCTCTTACGGCTGGTTCAACAAAGGCATTTATTACTCGGAGGGATTCAGGATTAATGGACGTAGTGAAATCGTTATCTGTATAAGGTGAAGTTGAAGTAAATAGATGTTCATACAACCTAACTTCTGCCGGAACTGCATGTTTTACTGAAACCCAATGCAATGTGCCCTTTACCTTGCGGTTTGATTCAGGTGTGCCACTGCCACTCCGGCTTAAAGGGTCGTACGTACAGTACACTTCCAATATTTTATCCTGACTATCTTTGACTACTCCTTCTGCCCTTATAATATATCCTCCTTTTAATCTCACCTCTCGACCCGGGGCTAAACCATAAAACTTACCGGAAGAATTTTCCTGAAAATCCTTTTCTTCAATATAAATTTCCCTCGAAAAAGGTGTTTTTTTAGTAAGAAAGGGAACTCCCGTATCTGAACCTGAATGGATTTGAAGATCCTCCTCCTTTTCTACTAAATAGTTTGTAATAACTAGCTTTACAGGATTTAATACAGCCATAACCCTGGGGGCTATTTTGTTTAAATCTTCTCTAACAAAAAACTCTAGTAAGGAAATTTCCGCAACTCCTTCCCGTTTTGTAACACCAATTTCCTTTATAAAGTTTTCAATGGCAGCAGGAGTATAACCCCGCCTCCGCATTCCACTAAGGGTTGGCATTCGTGGATCGTCCCAGGATGCCACTACTCCATTTTCTATGAGTTGCGCTAGTTTTCTTTTACTCAATACAGTATGACTTAAATTTAGTCGGGGGAATTCCCGTTGCTTCGGCTTCCTCACTCCTTCTATCCCTGGAATTTTGTCTAAAAACCAATTGTATAATTCTCTATGAGGGTTGAACTCCAGAGTGGCAAAAGAGTGACTTATTTTTTCAATAAAATCACACTGGCCGTGCGCCCAATCATACATCGGATAAATTTTCCAAGTAGAACCTGTTCGGTGGTGGTTATTCTTTAGCATCCGGTACATTACCGGGTCCCTCATTAGCATATTTTCAGCAGCCATATTAATTTTCGCTCTTAAAACATGACTTCCCTCTAATACTTCCCCATTTTTCATTTTACAGAATAGTTCAAGGTTTTCCTGAACAGTTCTTGTTCTGAATGGACTATTTATTCCTGGTGATATTGGAGACCCTTTTTGTTCTGCCATAATAGCAGAAGGTTGACTATCTACATAAGCATAGCCATTCTTTATCAATTCTACCGCCCAATCATAAAGCTGCTGAAAGTAATCAGATGCAAAAGTTTCTTTTGACCAATGAAATCCGAGCCAATTAATATCTTTTTCAATGGAAAGGACGAATTCTTTTTCTTCACGTAATGGGTTGGTATCATCAAAACGTAAAAAAACTGGAGCATTATACTTCCTTCCAAGGCTGAAGTTTATAAATATAGATTTAGCATGGCCAATATGCAGATATCCGTTTGGTTCTGGCGGAAACCTGAATTTTAGCTCTCCAATTTGATATCCCTCCGTTAAATCTTCTTCAACTATATTAGCTATAAAATTTTCTGGTTCTTTTTTCATGTTATAAAAAATTTATGGAGTAAGGAGGCCGAAGAACTGCTAAAAGTAGAAGAAGAGCAGGCTTGAATATTTATTTCTACCTCTATTCCTTAGCAATAACATTGTTCCAGCTAAAGCCTTCACTTTTCAGTAAGCTTTTTAATATTCTTCTCCTCTCATTCAAATTATTAGAATCAATTTCATTTATATAAGATGGTATTTCCTGCTCATCTATCTGCTTTTCAATGTTTGGCAGACTTCGGGAAAAATTTTTATCCAGGTTTTGAAGAAAATTGGAAATTGCGGCGCGTAGCAAGCCAATCTCCTCCTGTAAATTTTCTCCTTTATTTGAATAGACTATTATAGACAAGGCTTCGTCTAACCTCGAAATATTAATAGAAAAACAATCTTTTTCTTCAGAGCGACTATAGTAATGAACAACGGGATAAGCCTGATGACTCACAGAATGTTGATCCACTAATTCCTGAAGCGTATGAACTTGCTGATAGCTGAAGGAAGAGTCTAAGGAGAGTAATTTATTAGCAATAATTTCGGGTTGGTTTCCAAGATTATTTATACTTTTTGCCAAAGTTCTTTTTCTTACTACAGCAGATGAAACAGAGAGAAAGTAAGTCATTGAGCTGGTGAAAAAAATAAACCCAAAGAAGGAAAAACAACTTGTAACTACTTCAAAAAAAGGCGAAACAGGCTTAAAATTTCCCATTCCCAGAGTAGAAAGTATGTAACCGGTAAAATAGAGCCGTTCCCAGTTATACGCGGCTCTCCCGCTACTGTTGATTATAGCCTCGGGGTTTGAAGAATAAACCATAAAAAGGCCTAGCCAAATAAGGAGAAGCCACACAAAGAGTATCATAAGATTAACAAATAGGCCGTGATAATCATAAGCCTTCCTCCCGAAAGTCGAGGCACCAAACTGAATTATTCTATCGGATAAAATTGCCACATTTTCAGAAATAAAACCCCCTCCGCTAGCGGAAAGGGTGGTGTAAAAGAAATCATGTATAGCTAATAATAGTATAATGAATCCGAGGATTAGGAAGGTGGTTGACATTTTATTTGTTTATAATAGTTTAATTTTAAACTTAAGGTTTTGCCTTTGGATTTAGTAAATTGATGAAAGACAAAATTTATCTTGAAAGCCTACAAAAAAAAGAATTATTTGGTGTGACTTCCTTCGCTCCTCTGGAATTAATGTGAACTTTAGGATCGCAGAAGACTTCTTCTGCAATCCACCACCCCAATTCCACAATAACCAAAGAAATGAGAATTAAAAACCATATTCGTCTATTTGTTGTTCTCTCTCTTTTTGATTTCATAGTTCTTACTGAGATTCTTCAATGGGTTATTTAAAGAAGAAATTTTCTTGCTATTCATTTTTTTTAATTTTAATAGCAGTTATTCTTTATCATTACTTAAACTCCTGCAATTACCTGCATTCCATAAGTTAATCTTTTTTAAAAAATGCCTTACTTCTGCTATTATGGAAAATCTTTTAATCTTTAAATATAGTTAGGTACTCCAGCTTTATCGATTGACAGCCTTAATTGATCATCGCTTTAGACTAAAGCTTTACAGCTCCAAACGAAGGGCATTTGCTATCACTGAAACAGAACTCAGGCTCATAGCCAAAGCGGCAATCATTGGCGATAACAATAATCCGAAAAATGGATACAGCAGTCCTGCTGCAATTGGAATACCCGTTGTTCTTTTGTTCACTTAAACAATCTCTTAAACTCATAAACATACTGCTCAAAATTTGCCCTCAAAAAATTGCTACAGAAAGAAGGCTACTTCTATAATGTATGAAGATCGCTATGCAGTCTTTGTCCACTAAATCTGCTCATTCCTCATCAGAACCGAAAAAAGTCGTTTCATTGAAACCCTCCTGGTTGTAAAAATTCCCTGGGGTATAACTAATTTCTTCCTTTTGTTTTGAGGAAAAAATTAGAAGAGTCTCCTTTTCATCTTCAATAGCGAGACTCTTTACGTTTTTATAGGTGGGTAATGTTTTTAGTTCTTCAAAACTTACTTCTTCCTGAATAACAATTATTTGTTCCTGTTGATTTAGTTCTGCTCTTCCTATGGGAATTAAAACATCCTTATCCTCTTTTCCACTTATCTCTAAACCCAAAACGAGGTATCTTATTCTTTTCTGGGTTTTGTCGAACAAAAAATCCTTCAGCTTTCCCACTCTTGCTCCAGTAGCATCAACTACCTGCCTTCCATAAATCCGGGAAAAATGATCATCAATTTTGTAGTCACTGTTCTTAAGCTCTTCCAAATGCTCAAGTGGTGCAGAAATTTCATTAGGATCTCTTGAGGTACTCCTTATTATATCCTGACCAACCTCATCATACTTCCACTTCTATATCATTATTCTGTATCTCGTCATGTCGTGGTATTTTTTGATTTAAATTATCTAAAGGCAGTTTTCTAAACTATAAAAAATGCTTTTTAGATTGAAAAAATATATCATAAACTTCTTTTAAAATTCAATTACTTTATAAAGGACAGAAATTGGGAGTTTCCTTATCCCCGGGAGTTCCCGTAGGCTTTTCCTTCTACTTTTCGATCTTTTTTTCAGTAACTGCGCATTAACCGCAACTATTACCCTATTCAGGCTAATCAGCACAACTCCAACGGCGGAGCCTAAAACTAACCCGGTAGAATAGAGAGTGCCGGCGGCCAGAGGAATGACAATAATGTTCTATCCTGTTGCCCATGCAAGGTTCTGGATTATTTTAAGCACTAAATCCTGAAATTATGCCTCTAATTATAAAAGATAGGGCAAAATATCCGCTTGATAACCCTATCACCAGTCCAAGGCGCGCAAAGTTCCGGCACAATCATAACACCTGTTCTCATTGCCACTGCATTGGCAAGAGATAAACTTCCTTTTTTATAGTTACCAATAGAGAAAATATTGTTAAATAAAGAAGGTGTCCTTTATGTAAGAACAAGGCTCCCATGCATTCCTTACTGGCTTTAGCAAAGTCCTTGCAATTTTAAGTCTCATGTTTAGTTCACAAATTCTCCACCTATTATTATTATCCATGGAAAAAGGAAACTCCGGTACATAAATGTTCCTATGTAATTTGTGCTGCCTTTTCAAATTTCCGTTTAAAGTCTCTCTATTTTCCATTAAATCTTTAGAAAATCCTTTTAACGTTCTTATTTATCACCGGTTTAATGATAGCAGCGGATGCAAAAATTACACCGGCACCAATAAGACAATACATGCAGAGTTTCTTCTTTCTAAAAAGCATATCATAAAGCATAATTCCTGCACCAATAGTGTGGCCTAGTACTACAGCTCCTAAAAGAATATTAAAGACAGGTTTTCTTGTTGCTTTTTCACTGCCACCAACAGTAGACAAGACCATAGTCGCAGCAAATAATACATTGCTTACAGGAGCATCAGGCACCCCTGCGATATAGGCAAATTTCGAAGTAATTATATTGTTTGTATCAAATACCCTGCTGGGAACATCGGGCAATTTTTTTATCACACCTGACTGTAATAAAGAAATCACGCTAAAATTTACCAGCCCCAGAACGGAGAGCAAAACCAGTTTTCTTCTTCTCACCATATCTTCTGCTTTGCTGTGGAGAAGTTCATCACGTACTTCTATCGGTTTCGTTCTTTCTTCCAGGGCCTTAAAAATATTATTTTTCACGTTATTTTAATTAAATTAATGATTTATCGGGAATATAAAATTTAAAAACTTTTATATTCAAACAATGTTCATTCCTCCTATTTAACAGGTTTCACCACCTGGTGTACAATTCTTATTAATAATTTTGAAAGAACTAAATACTTTCCTTTTAGTCAGAAATAGGGGAAATGCAGGGAACCGTTATGAATAAAAGAAGAAGGTAAATTTAATGAGAAATTAAAAAACAATTTTAATATTTTAAAAATTGTCTCCTTCTTCAAATAAGAAATAAAATCCTGGTTGAACAAAAATCAGCTAATACCAAAAAGTTAAAATATGTTACTTCGAACTTCGGATATAATTTACGGCAGATTCAATCGTTTTTAATCTAAAATTATCCACAAAACCAACAGAAGAATAAGCAGAATGATTGTCCATTCCACGTATTTCTTGTTTTTACTTAACCATAACACCGTACTGGAATTTTTTGCCTTTTCCCCAAAGTTACCGTGAGCGCCATGATCTCCGGATATTGGTTCCCACACATTATTCTCCCGGTTTGGATCTTCCGGCTCATCTGTTTGCTGCCCCTTAAAAGCACTGTTTGCTAAAACCCGATCAGCATACCAGGGAGCAATTTTATTCCCAATTATTGCCTTAACCGTAGACCAGCCTACCATCATCTCACGCCTGTTATTTTCTGCGGCAAACAGAATCGCATCTGCAGCCACTTCCGGTTGATAAATAGTGCCCATTGGCTGAGGCTTATTTGGTAAGCGGCTTTTAACAAAGCCGAATTGGGTGGTATTTAAGGCCGGCAATTGAACAATAGATATTTTTACTTTGCTTTTGTCGTGCAAAAGTTCGGTACGCAAAGAATCATAAAATCCTTCCACCGCATGTTTAGCACCACAATAAGCCGACTGCAGGGGAATTCCTCTATAGGCAAGAGCGGAACCCACAAAAACAATGGAGCCTTTATCCCTTGGCAACATCCGCTTCAAAGCCGACAGTGCACCATTCACCTGTCCCAGATAAGTCACATCGGTCACCCGTTTGTATTCTTCCGCCTTCATCTCTTTAATCGGACTGAAAACGCTGTTCATCGCATTGTTCACCCACACATCTATTGGACCAAGTTCTTCTTCGGTTCTTTCTGCTGCTTCCTCAACCGCTTCGGCGTCTGCAACATCCACTAGAAAATAAACAGCACGGCGACCCATTTTTTCTACTTCTACCTTAGCCGCTTCCAATCCTTCTTTTCCACGGGAAAGCAAGGCTACATCATATCCTTTTTCGGCAAAAGCACGTACACAGGCACGGCCTACCCCTGCCGAAGCCCCCGTTATCACTACTACGCCTTTGTTATTTTGTTGATTTTCGCCTGATCTTTCCATACTTGTTTTTTTACATTTTTCAATTTTACTTACTACTATTCAAAGCAATTCTATGCCTGTTTGAATTTTTTTAATCAACTTCAATTTCAATTTTGTGCACCAGGTAGTCAGTTAACTTTTCCCACTGGAATTTTTGCACCCCGGCCCAACCACCCTCTGCAATAATGGTATTTATGATCTTACGTTTTCCAGCCTCTGCTACCTGGTTGTTTATACCTTCGTTTTTACCTATTTCGTAGGCATGAATAATATTATCCTTTCGTTCTATCCTAAAGGTGCTGGTAGCTTCATCTATAAAAAAGTGTTCTATCTCTTTTTGTCCTTTTTCCCTTTCGGTAGGGTCCTCACTAGGACTCACAGTAAATTCTGCAGAATTTTCTTCTTCTTTTATATCGGTCACTATCACCCAGTTTTCCGGCACAGGTCCCGGCAACAAAATTTTTATGTAGTCATTTACTTCTGGCTTTCCTGACTTTTTTTCCTCTCCCCAGATATTGTATAACTGAAAGGTCGAGGAAACACCCGGCAATTTTGACCATAGGTTTACATTAAATAATTTTTCAACAGACCTGTCGTATTCTTTGGCCGCCTTGCTCCTGTTCACAAAACGGTTTTCACTGGAATAGGTTCTATCTTTAGTAGCCTCACCTTCTATAACCTCTTTTTCGCCTTTTATTTTTCGAATCCATTTTTTAATTCCCACGCTTCAAAATTTTTAGTGTTCTTTAATTGCCTGTAGTTATCTCATGCTGTTTTTCTTATTGATTATGCTGCTCCAGTTTATTTCCTTTAGGGCCTATTCCTTCAATATAAACCATCTGAGAACCCAAATGTCCTGCCATGGAAATGGTGTAGGTAGCGCCCAAAATGAGCACTAATGCACATAACTCAGCTATTTTATTGTTATTTAGAAAGTAAAAGCTGATTAGCTTTAACAGCAATGCCGCTCCTCCTATTATAAGGGTCCAGTAGGCATATTGCTCATGGGTCTTAAACACCTCATAGGCTTTGGGTGAAAGATCGCCAATATGCGGGTGTAACCAGAAAGCAGCTACCAGGCCTCCCGCGATGCCGATGGATAACAGGATGAGTGTACTAATGCTCATTCCTTTCCTGTACCAGAAAAAAGAAATTATTTGAAATAACAGCGCCATAGGAATAAGTACCACCGGAAAATGCACCACTAGCGCGTGAAGGTTTGGGAATTTTTTAAAAGGGGCAAATAATCCTTCATAGCTTATATTTTCCTGATCATGCTGTGCTCCTTCTTCCGGATGTTCTTTTGAATTTTGTTGTTGACCCTCCACTTGATCATTTTCCTGGGCATAGATTCCTGTCTGGGTAAAAAAGAGAAATAGGCCGAATAAAAGAATTTGTTTCATAACTGTTCATTTTTGGTTTAAAATTTAAATATAACTTTTTAGCAATTTAAATTTAATTTTACATCTTCCCACCTTCTTTTTTGGCAGGATCCTTACCTGGACTTATTAAATAATTCATTGTTGTAATAGTTCATTCACACTTCCGGGATACGTGCATTAAATAAGCTTTTCTTCCTCTTTTTCTTCCATTTTCATCATATCAACCACCAAGCCTGCCCAGGTAAAATCCTTTGCGCCATAACCTTCTCCCGTAAAAGGATTATAATACTCCCGAAAGCCGCTTTTTTCAATTAGCTGTTTAATGCTGTCTATTAATTTTCTGGATTCCTCCCGGTATCCCTTTTCCATTAAAAACTGGTGCAAAAACCAGTTATTGACAATCCAGGTTGGTCCCCGCCAGATGTACATGGATTCCCCAGGGTTAAAAGAGGAGTGGCTTTGTGCCACGCACGGAAGAGGGTAAGGCGTAGCAAACGCTCTACTATTAAAAAAATGCGTGTCCATTACTTTTTTGGCGATTTCCTCGGGAATATTTTTTAACACTACCGGGTAAAACACTGTTGGGGTCAGGATTTTTATTTTTATATCCTCCTTTCCGTGAACATCATAAAAGGCACAGGTTTCCTTATCATACATCACATCTACAATACTTTTGGACACTCTATCAGCAAGCTTCCCAAATTCCTCCCCGGCAGGGTCCTCCATGTCTTTACATAAACCTGCCAATGCCTTTAAATTTTGTGCGTAAATCGTATTGAAACCAACGTCCTTTACCAGAAAATAACCTTTTTGATAAATTTTTTTGAAATTGTAATTATTTAAATAATTCCGAAAGTCTACATTTACTACTTTCAGGAACAGTCGCCAATTGGCTTTTTTTCCAGAAAACCCTACAACGGGATCGTAAGTAGGTTTCCAATCCATACCGGACTCAAAAGGTGAAATAATGGTGAGCAAACCATCCCCGTTGAAATCCCTGTTTTTAGCTAACCAGCGGTAATATTCCTTCAGTTTTGGCAACATTTGTTTTAAAAATTGTTCGTCGCCTGAAGCTTCATATACCCCCGCCACCGCCTGTGCTGCCATAGGGGGCTGTACCAATGCACTCATATGGCTTTGGAAGAAGTTTTTCAGCCTTGGCTTAGACTGAAAAAAATCGGCTAAGCGTCCGGGCATTAACCTGTCCCAATAAATCATATGTCCCACAAAGCCATCCTCTTTTTGCATGGCAAACAGGCTAATAAGGTGCTCTTTTGCCATAGTATGTTCACCAAGCGCATTCAGTATAAAAACATGGAAACACGTGTCCCAAAAAAATTGAAACGGATATCGACTTGGGGAGGGTTTTGTGTAATGAAATTTTTTCCCGCCTTCACGCTCACTTTTGATCATGTTTTCAAAGATAACCTTCCTTGTCTTCTCGAATATTTCCTCGTTTTTCATTTAGTGTGCTTTTTTGGCTATTTTGTTTTGTAATTTTCACTTTTTGAGTTTTCGTGGGATAGAAAGAGCAGCAATTGCAGGCCCCACAATTACTACTATAAGACCCATAAAATATTGACAAAATTATTGATCACCTAATGCCTTTCCTTTTCACAGCTCAAAACCGCAATAATTTTCCCCTGCTCCCGGAGTTTTTTAAACACTGCCGGAGGCAGGGGAATATATTTCTATACCCGCTCAAAAATCGTATATACCAGAACCCCTGGATTATTTTCCGGTGCTTGTTGTAAATAACGGCTTCCCACATCTTCCATTTCCCTAACGGCAGGTTCAGCTACCTCATTATCGGCAGCTTCTACCCACCACCATATCAGGGCAATGACTATTATTATTCCAATAATCCAATACCACATGTTTGCCTTTCTTCTTTCTCTCTCCGTTTCCATAATTTTTAAATTTTATTGGTTAATATTTCTCGTTCGGGGCTACCCACCCTAAAGAACTTTAGGGATGCCTTTAATTCTTTTTATTACTTCACATACTTATCCCATGGACCATAATTTTCGGTTTTAGTGCCACGGGGAATGGAAAGAACAGTGACAGCAAGCCCTGCAACAGCCGAACTAATATTAAGAGCCAGGGTGCTCTCCTGTACAAACCAGGGGGCTACCGCCACTGCAAGACCAATTAAAACATTAAAATACCTGCCAAGCCTTAAGACCTCCCCCATGGCTACCACTGCCGTTACCACAATAAGGGCACCTCCCAGGTGGTTGATATCGGCAGCCCTGGTTTCAATACCAACGCCAAAAACGGCAGGCGCGAACATTAGCCAAAGCCCCAGGATAGTTGAGACGGTAAGGGTCCAGGGGAAACTCATCCCCCAGATAGAGGCGATATAAACTTTCCAGGGATTTTCTGGAAATTCCATGATTTCCGGGGAACGTTCATCTTTATTTTTCCCGACGGGTGCACCGCCCTTCCAGAAAACCTTCCACATGGAATCTCCTTTCTTTTTTCGTTCTATCATATGTTGTCCCATGGCAGCTACCTCATCGATTTGTAGCGGGATCATAGGCAGCATGATAATTGCCGTTACCAGGCAGAATGTACACCACGCCCCAACCGAAAGGGGCTGGGAGATTACCAGGAAGATACTCACAAAACCAAGGGGTATTACCAGAAATCCAAAAAAGGTCACCATCCAGGGCATAGTACGCCAGCGGGATGGACTACCCATAAAGCCCATTAGGAACTCCAGGGTATAGGCCAAAGAACCCAGCGCGGCATCTGATATGGGCCAGGAGTGGGACATATCGGAATTCAAAACATTCTCTGTACTGTTTCCAAAGAAAGGATCCCAGGCATAATCTACATATCCCAATTGGAACGCGCCCATGTAACGGGAAAGGATCCAGCCAATAAAGGCCAAAGCGATCATAATACCACGTTGGGGCCAGCTTGAGGGATTATAGCTCCAGCCCTGGGGGGTTTCAGATCCCATTTTCATGTACATGATCATATTGGGCATACCGGGAATAAGTATGGTCAAGGCAATGACTAAAGCACCTACCAAAGTCCCGTTCAAATAAGCTACTGCTGTAGGCGCCCAAAAAATAAGCGGGGCCATACTAATCCAGATACCCACAAAGCAACAAAGCCAAACACTAATTGGACGATTGGGAGTCAAAGCCCTCCAGCCAAAAAAGACCAGTAACAATCCGCTAATGATGTCGCTCCATTTCATGGCGGCAATCCTGTCTGCCAACGAAAGCCAAACATCCCGCCCCCCACTGGGTTCCACAGTACCTATGCCATAATCAAAAGTAAGGGGCGAAGCGATCATCCAAATACCCAGCATGATAAGCAACCAATAGATCCAAAGGGTGTTCATATGGTGCATGTGAAGCATTTCCATCCGTTGGTCCATACCCATCATCATGCCATCATCCCGGCTTTTCCTGTCCTTATCCCGATCTTTTTTGTCCTGGCCTTCGCCATCATTTTGCCCGTCGCCTTTTTTCATGGGCATTTCCGCCATAGGCCTGGTAACCCCTCGTTTTCCCATTCCTCCCTGACGTTTATGTCCCTGTTTATTATTCGAATCATTATCTGATTGTCCTCCTGCGTTTTTATTAGGGTTTTTCTTTTTCATAAGGTTGGTTTTAGGTTAATTAATCAAATATTCATTTTTTTTCTTTTTCCAATGCCGAAGGGGCCTCAAGTTTGTTTTCTTTGTACCAGGTCAACGGATCCTTTTTAAGGGTCTTGATTATTTCCGGAAGAGTATCCATTAAGGAATGTCGCGGCTCCCAATCGAGCAGTTTTTTCGCCCGGGAAATGTCCAGCTCATAATGGTCGTCGGCCCTGTCTATCATCCATGGTTTAATAAAAGGATCGCCAAAGAGGTTCATGCTCCACGAACCAATCTTTGCCACGGTTTTCGGAACTTCATAAGTTTCCCATTCTTCTCCATGAATAAGCTTTCCTATCTTATTCTGCAATTCTTCATAACCGGGTGTAGTGGGCTCTCCAATATTAATAGCTATTTCTTCAGGTAGTTCCTTTCTTTTTTCTACTGTTTTTTCAAGGGCATCGACCAAATCATTTAAATGCAGGAAAACGTTGCCATGGGAAGTGTCTCCTGAGAAAAAATGACTGGTAAATTGTTTTTCGTATATACGCTGCACCTGGTGCGCAATGGGTATAGAATGTCCTTTATCATCATAAACCCCAGCAATCCGTAAAAGCACTGCTGACATATTCCCTCTGTTATCACGAATTATTTCCTCGGTATCAACTTTCGATTCGGGATAGTCCCAGTTTGGTGCTAAAGGACAATCTTCAGCGATTTTAATTCCCGGGCTTGTAGGTTTATAGATGAGATTGGTACTTGAGAAAATAAATTGCTCCACATTGTATTCCTGCAAGACTTCTATAAATTTTTTAGTTCCTTTAACAGTCACTTCTTCGTACAAAGGACTGGGCTTTCCTGAAAAATCATAATAAGCTGCAAGGTGAATAACAGAAGCTATTTTATCCCCATAACCATAGCTTATACGTTTCATTGCTGCGCGAATGCTTTCTTCAGAGGCTATGTTATAACATACGCATTCGGCTTCAGGAGGAGGAAAAGGATCCCCTACCCTGTCAAGGCCAATTACCCGGTAATTTTTTGAAAGTCGTTTTATGATTTGAGTACCTATTAGGCCACTACTGCCGGTTACGAGAATTACTTCTTTATTTGAATTACGGGCACCAGCGTTTTGCAGTGTTTCATTAGTAATTGATTCCATTTTGCAAGTTTATTTTGATAGTTATTGCCATTTTTAGTCAGGATTTCAATCCTATTTCACCTTTCACTTTTATTTTTACTTTTTTGCTATTCATAATCAATCAATGAAACTTTTCTTAAAGTTTTTATAGAAAGTTAAATACCAATTTAGAATTTTTATTTTCTGATCTCTTTCATGAACCATATATTAGCAACACCAATAAGATCAAAATTAAAATCTCGCCCAGCCACATTCCTACGCACAGCACATTTCATCAATAAATTTCTTCTTAAGCCCATTTTCACTGTACCCTTAACTAATCTTTTCAATAGTAAAACCTCCTTTTTGGATTGCCGCCATTACCTCTTCTTCTAAAAAATCTCCTTCAACTTCAAGAATTTTATCTGGATTATCAATTAAGACATCCCAATATTTTATTCCATCAATATCTTCCATATAAGGTATTAAATATCTTACGCAAGGTTCGCAATTGATATTGGTTTTAAATTTTATTAATTTCATTTATATCAAAATGTTAATAAAGTTATTCAACTAACAACCAAAATACTTTTAAAGAAATGGTAAAATGTTATATTTTGATGGAGTTGAAAGGTATGTTTTTGCATAGGATTATGATTAACAAAAAATTTAAGATGCCAACAAATTTGAATAGCTTAGTACTCTTTACATCCAAAGATGAAAATTGGCGGATAAGAGAACCCTGGCAGCTATGGCACCGCTTTTTGTTAAAATAATTTAAAAAATTCCTTGCTTCTTCTATTATGGAAAATCTTTTAATATAGTTAGGCACTCCAGCTTTACCGGTTGGCAGCCTTAATTGATCATCGCATTAGACTAAAGCTTTACAGCTCTCAGGCGCAAAGCATTTGCTATCACTGAAACCGAACTCAGGCTCATAGCCAAAGCGGCAATCATAGGTGAAAGCAGTATTCCGAAAAATGGGTACAGCAGTCCTGCTGCAATTGGAATACCCAGGGTATTGTATATCAGCGCGAAAAAAAGATTTTGTTTAATATTCTTCATCACCTTTTGGCTTAAAATTTTAGCCTTGGCAATGCCTTTTAAATCCCCTTTTACAAGGGTAATTCCTGCACTTTCAATAGCAACATCTGTCCCGGTACCCATCGCTATTCCTATATCAGCCTGAGCTAAAGCAGGAGCATCATTTATTCCGTCGCCTGCCATGGCAACTTTTTTACCTTCCATCTGTAAGCGCTCTACTTCCTTCAATTTGTCCTCCGGAAGCATTTGTGCTTTAAAACCGTCCAGATTTAAAGTTTCACTAACAGCTTTGGCTGTATTTTCATTGTCCCCGGTTAACATAAAAACTTCCATCCCCAGATCATGAAGCTCTTTGATCGCCTCCTTACTTGAAGCTTTGATTTTATCTGATATAACTACAAATCCAATAATCCCGTTTCCTTCAGCTACATAAGAAACAGTTTTTCCTAATCGTTGTTCTGCTTTTACTTGTTCACGAAGTTCGTCAGAAATTTGGACGTTTTCCTGCTCCATTAATCTATCATTTCCTAATGCTATTTTCTTCCCGTTTAGTTCTGCGGTAACCCCTTTTCCTGTGACCGCATTAAAATTAGAGACTGATTTTATTTCTATTTCCTTTTCTTCGGCGTAACGTATTGTAGCCTCTGCCAAAGGATGTTCGCTACTGCTATTAACCGAGGCTATCTTCTGAAGGACCTCTTTTTCGGAAAATTTGGATGATGCAGAAATTACCTTTTCTACCGAAGGTTTTCCTTCAGTGACAGTTCCTGTCTTGTCAATTATCACCACATCAACCTTATTGAACCTTTCAAGTGATTCGGCATTTTTTATAAGCACCCCCGATTGTGCACCTTTCCCCACTCCTACCATGATAGACATTGGTGTAGCCAAGCCCAGGGCACAGGGACAGGCAATGATCAATACTGCAATGGCATTTACCAGCGCGAAAACGTATGAAGGCTCAGGACCAAAAATCGCCCAGATAATAAAGGTTAAAACAGACACTGCCACTACCACCGGAACAAAATAACCTGAGATCCTATCAGCAAGTTTTTGAATTGGTGCCCGGGATCTACTCGCAGCATTTACCATTTCAATGATTTGAGATAGGAGGGTTTCTGATCCTATCTTTTCAGCCACCATAATGAAGGTTTTGTTTCCATTTATAGTTCCAGAGCTTACTTTATCACCTACCTCCTTGTCCACCGGAATAGGTTCCCCTGTAATCATGGATTCGTCAATATTGCTTTCCCCTTCCTTGATACTTCCGTCTACAGGAATTTTCTCTCCCGGTTTTACCCGAAGCAGATCTCCCTTATTGATATCGTCTATCATCACCACCTGCTCTTTTCCATCGACTATCCGGGTGGCTTTGTTAGGTGCGAGCTTTAAAAGTTCTTTAATAGCTGAATTTGTCTTTCCATGGGCTCGTGCTTCCAGCAACTGCCCCAGCAGCACAAGGGTGAGGATGATAGTCGCCACTTCATAATAGACAAAGACAGTACCCAGTTCTGTTTTAAATTGTGCAGGAAGAACATCGGGAAACAGCATAGCTGCTACACTGAAAAGCCACGCTACCCCTGCACCTATCCCTATTAGCGTAAACATATTCAAGTTCCAGGTCTTTATAGATCTATAAGCTCGTTCAAAAAACATCCAGGTGGAATAAAAAACAACTGGAACAGATAGCCCTAACTGAACCCAGTTCCAGTACTCCCAATCCATTACCTCCAACAGTGGATTATCTGAAAACATTTCTTCAGACATCGCTATTATTAGAATAGGAATGGTGAAGGCAGTAGCAATCCAGAACTTCTGCAGCAGTTTCTTATAGGTCTTATCATCTTCATCCACACCTCCTTCCATAGGCACAAGGTCCATTCCGCAGATTGGGCACGAACCCATTTCATCCTCTACTATTTCAGGATGCATGGGGCAGGTAAATCGCTGAGGCATCTTTTGCGAGGACGGTGCTTCCACAAGATCCATCCCGCACACCGGGCAATCTCCGGGTTTATTGTAGGTTTTTTCCCCCTCACAGTGCATAGGACAATAAAAGGTTCCAGATCCTCCGGTAGCTTTTTCTGTACTTTTTTTAGAAGGTTTTTTAGGTTTCTCTCCCGGCATAGTGATAGAATAAGTTCCTCCATCATCCTCCAGTTTTTTTTGAAAAGTTTTAAGTGGAATATGTTTATCCATCTCTATCACCGCCTCTTCCTTTTCCAGGTCTACCGAAGCATTAGTGACCCCTTCCACTTCGCTCAAAGCTTTTTCCACATGACTTCTGCAACCGCTGCAGGTCATTCCATGAACGGCATATGTATGCTTCATCTTTTTTTCACTGCTATGTCCTTCTGAAGGTTGAGAAATTCTGTAATTCGAATCTTTTAAAGTCTCCTGGAATTTACCAATTTCAATATGGTGATCCATTTCTATAGTAGCTTCAGCTTTTTCAAGATTTACCAAGGCCTTTGTGACTCCTTCTACTTCATTTAAGGTTTTTTCGACATGGCTACGGCAACCATTGCAGGTCATCCCGTGAACAGCATAGGTATGCGTCATATTTGTGTGTGAACCACCTTCTTCCTCATTAGGTAGAGCAATAGAATAGCTTCCTTTCGTTTCTTCCAGTGCCTGTTGTAGTTTTGCCACGGGCACATGCCGCTTCATCTCAATAACTGCCTGTTCATCCTTAAGGTTTACTTCAACATTAGAGACACCTTCAACTCCCTGCAAAGCTTTCTCCACCGTACTTCGGCAACCATTGCAAGTCATACCTGTTATTGTATAAGAATGTTTCATCATTTTTTCCAGCCCAGGCTCCTCTGGTGCCGGGGCAATAGTATATTTTGATCCTTTCAAAGCCTCCTGAAATTCACCAATTTCAATATGGTGTTCCATTTCTATAGTAGCTTCAGCTTTTTGTAGATTTACCGAAACTTTTGTGACTCCATCTACTTCCTTTAAATTTTTTTCTACATGACTTCGGCAGCCGTTGCAGGTCATTCCTGTTATTTTATATTTATGAGTCATTGAATTTCGTATTTAGTTGAAATAATTTTCTCTACTGCCCAAGGAGCGCAAAAATCCCTGCACCAATCATTACACCTGTTCCCATTGCCACCGTACCGGTATGGGAAAGGCTGTTCTTTTATATTCAAACACATAAGTCTTTAGAAAAATTTTATAACTAACCTATCAGTATAAACTACAAAAAGCCCGGAATGCCGGACTTTTTATTTTTTACAGCATTGCTTTTGATTAAGCCGCAAACTCTCTACAGGCTTCTGCACACTTCTGGCAGATTTTCATGCACGGCAGGCATTCCTGCTCATGATTTGTATGATTTCCACATACCTCTGCACATTCATCACAAATGTCGGCACATGCTTTAGCAAGATGTTTGGCGTGAGATGAATTCGACGCAACAAAACTGAGTGTCGCATAACAAATTTTAGCGCAATCCCGACATAATCTCACAACACGTGCAAGAGCATCGGTTTTTTCATTGTCGAGTGAAGCGTCAAAACACGTATCACATTCTGTTGCACATTCGGCAAGAATTTGAAGTAAATCCTTGTTTGTTTTTCCTGTTTCCATAATATTTATTTTTCATGATTTACTCCTAAATTAGCCATAAGAGCAGATATATTCCATAAAAATTATGGTGAAAATGTTCATTTTTAATGATTTATGAAAATTTTAGCATTTTAGATAGTATCCAAGTCTACATCCCTTTTGTGCTTTTGAAGTCTATAATCGGTAGGACTTAAACCAGTTATTTTTTTAAACTGGGTAGACAAATAAGTTGCACTGCTATAACCTGTTTCCCTGGCAATTTCTGAAATATTCAGCTCATTATATTCAAGCAACTCTTTTGTACGTTCTATTTTTACTTGATTCTGAAAGTCTTGTATAGTCTTACCTTCTATAGCTGTAAAAATCCGGGTAAGATGGCTATAATCACACAATAAAGTGTCCCGTAAAACTTTGGATAATTTTCCGCTGCCATAGTTTTGCTCTTTATAAATACGTGCTATAATAATTGATTTTGTCTTGTTCACCAGCCGCTCATTTTTATCGAAAAGAACCTCAAAACCAACTCTAAGGAATTCTTTCTGAATGGCAGACAATTCCTTTAAATTAAGAGGTCTTTCCAATACCGCCTGCCCTAAGGATACTTCCTGATAGGGAATTTTTAATCCTTCCAATATTTCCCTGACACTACTCTTGCACCGCTGACAAACCACGTTTTTTATATAAAGTACTTTTTCTTCCATATTTGTAATTTCTATTACTATTAAACTTAATTCCACTCTACTACAGGAACGGTTTTAGCGTAAAGTTGCCATTGTTAAAACAAAAGCTTCATTCCGGTTTTAAGCTCTTACTCAATTAAAACTTTGAATGGAATGGTAATTTTGGCATTTTCCCAGGATAAAGATATAGTTCCCTGATCCTCACCTTCTTTTCTTACCTCATATTCCAGGGCTTCTTGTGGTTCCGCCAATTCTTCAGGTGTGACATCAATACTAAGTATGTTCTCGCTCTCATCATATTCGTCTTTGCCATGTTGGTCCCATCGGGAATTGAACATAACCTTCCAGTTTTCTTTTCCGGGTATTGTAAAAAAAGCATATTTCCCGGCAGGCAATGTTTCGCCACCTATTAACAAATCCTTATTGGTTTCTATCCAGGTGGCTTTGTGGGCACCGGCCTGCCAAATCGCATTATAACCAACGAGTCCGCCAAAGATTATCCTGTCCCGCACGCGTGGTGAAGAATAATCTATATGAATATGAGCCCCGTCAATTATGGCCATCGTACTGGTATGCGGACTTAATACCTCTTGGTTTTGTGTTGTCACCTTTTCGGCCTGGTGGTTTTCATGTTGCGCCTGCATTCCACTTGTGGATAATAACACGAGTAGCACGTAAAAAATGTATTCTGTGGTTTTCATGGAAAATTGTGTATTTAATTAATTGTTTTTATTAATGCTTACGCTAATATTTTCAGTTTGGATATCAGAGAAAAATTCTAGCTTTCCTGCTTCATATAGGGTATCCAAATCACGTAACGGTGTGGAAAGCTCGTTGGTTTTGTAGTTTTGGTAATCTACAAACCTGATTCCTTCTACTATTCTTGGATTGACAGCTTTTCTGAACCTTATCCCCCCGTCATTGGTGAAAAACCTGTAGGCTAAATAATCTACCGTGAAATTTTCCTTGTGGATCCAATACACAAATTTATCATGGTGGTCTGTCCCGCCGCCTTCCTTTCGAAAGCTTACTTCAACTTCATAATAGGGTTCTCCTTCTACTTCATCCTCTCCTGAAAGTTTTTTTATCGTGGCCGGGGAATTGAGTACATAAGGCACCTGCACAAAGTAGTGAACAGAATTTATCCCATCACTTATCCTGGTAACCATCGAATCTGGAACAGTGACAGCTTTACTGTTCACAAAACGCTTTAGACCCTCATTGCTGAGAACATCATGTGTAGTTTTACCGGTAGAATCCTTTACAATACGCTCCAACCGAAACATGTCTCCATTGCGTTTGCTCTTATATCTCCTGTTCCTAAAAGTGAAATCGATTTCAGCATTTTCATAGTTTTCCCCACCTGAGGCCTCTATACTTTTCCCTATGATTTTTTCACCTTCTGATTTTCTTTCGGAAGTGTCACAAGACAGGGATATTACTGATAATAGCATAGCCATTACGGCTATATTTTTGCAACAAGAGTTTTGCATTTTAATTTCTCTTATTTTAAATTTTTTAAATTGGATCCCAATGAAAAGTCCCAAATATCGATGGGCTTTTCTCAGTTTTAATCCTGTTTTCCTATTAACCAACAATTATAATTTTTATTTGTTGCTGAAAACTTTTTATAAAAACCCTGCACCTGAAACTCTAACTAACCAATTAAACAAACAATATCCCGGCGCAGGGCTATGGGGGTGTAATTTTCTTTCACCTTGCTTCCATGGCCAAAGAATCCATCCAGGCAATAAATTCTTCCTTCTCCTTAGCTGAAAGTTTGGCATCCCAATGCACCAGGGTATAGGAAGAAAGTGGCATTTCCCCATCTTCCACCTGGCTGCTTATAGAGCCTAATTTGCTGCTTTGCCGCCGGGTGGAATAGTCCCCAAATGCACTGAAATTTAATTCTTCCTTGCCTTTTTCAATATGATCGTTCAAATACCAGGTAAACGGCTGGATTTTATTATACCAAGGATAATTGGTGTTATTGCTATGGCAGTCATAACAGGAGGTTTGCAGGATTGCATTAATGTCTTCCGGCACCTCGTAAACCACCGTAAAATCTGATTTAGGTATATAATCATCCTGATTGAGTCTTGTGGGAATAAACTGTATCCCCACAAACCCAATCAATAAAGCCAGGCCGATGATCTTCAGAAATTTCATTTTTATTAAATTTCTTTCTGGACCTTTCCACAAGTAAGCATACTTTGCCCAAAATAAGGGTTTCTTATTTCTTCACTGGTACTCAACCAAATTGCACCTTTGTTGTCATTATACATGGGGCAAAACTGTTGGTAAAGTGTCCTGGGAGAACCTGTTATTTCCAATAAATCTACCAGGTCAACGCTCAAGATGTCAAAATGCTCCCTTTGATGGGCCATATCGCTCATAGTAATATGTTCCGCATGTTCTTTGGCATCTTCAATAATTTCCGTCAGTTCCTGCTGCTCTCCAGCTTCAAAACTGCTCATATCAAAGTTTTCAAAAGCTGCTACGAGATTTTTACCAGCTTGCGCAGCACCTTCCGAATTATCGTCTACCAGGGCATCTTTTAATTCCATATAATCATTAACAATGATTCCGGCCTGTGCATCCGGGTTTTCACTGCCAGACATATCTTCTGAAGTTTGTGATCTTTCTTCCATCATATCTGAACTTTCGTTCATATTATCATGGTTCATTTCTGAATGGTCTCCATTATCTTCTTCATTCTGATTTTTACAGGATACTGCGGTAAAA